>CAYUYI010000026.1:0-13462 GCA_964448995.1 uncultured Propionivibrio sp.
GTCGGCACCGCCATCGGTCAGGCCGCGAATGGCCTCGGTGTAGCTGACGACCAGATCGTCGAAGCTGACGTTGCGATAGCCGGGGTCGTTGACGTCCGGCGAAATCGAGGCGGTACGCGAGGTCGGGCCGACCACACCGGCGACGAAGCGCGGCTTGGCCGGGTTTTGGGCGGTGAATTCGTCGCAGACGTCGCGAGCGAGCTTGGCGCCCGCCACATTCAGTTCATAGACGATGCTTTCCAGTTTGTAATCGGCCTGCGACAGCGAGGTGGCGTTGAAGGTGCAGGTTTCGAGGATGTCGGCGCCGGCGGCGAGGTATTCGGCATGGATGCCGCGAATCACGTCGGGGCGGGTCAGCAGCAGCAGATCGTTGTTGCCCTTGAGATCATGCGGATGGCTGGCAAAGCGTTCGCCGCGATAGTCGGTTTCCTGCAGATTGTGCCGCTGGATCATCGTGCCCATGGCGCCGTCGAGAATCAGCAGGCGTTGCTTCAGGAGGGCGGAGAGTTCGGCAGTACGATCTGGCTGCATGGTAAAAACCTCAGGTGAAACCTCAAAATGAAAAACCCGTTCGGCTTTGGGCGGGAACGGGTTTCGGAAGTGTATCAATTGAAGCCCGCTTTAGCCGGATTTATGAGGCGCCCGCAAGCTGAACTTCAAATCGGCGCAGGCCGGCAAAGTCGCCGGGCGAGGGCGTGAATCTACGCGCCAAACCCTTGATTGTCAAGATTTACGGGCTTTTCGAGGCTGCCCGATACACTCAATTTCCCGATGTGGCACGCATGTGCGCGCCGGTCCGGAGGACTTGTCCACGCTCATCGAAATAGACGTCGAAAAAATGGTCGTAGCCGCTCTCGCTCTTGGTTTTCCAGTCCCAAACGTACTCCTTTTTAAGCACATAGTACTGTTCGCTGGCGGGTTGGCCGAGCAGACGGCGGATTTCTTCCCGTGTCATGCCTTCCTTGACGCGCGAAAAATTCGCTTCGGTCAGCACTTGTCGAACCTCCTGCAGGCGCTCGTTCGGTCCGAAGTCGAGCATGTAATTGACGACGCCATTCGGTGTTCGCGGATATTCCCAGGTGGCCGAACCATCGGCGTTCTGCCATTTCATCGTTGGGGCCCCCATGATTTCGCGCGCCTGCGCCATGGTTGTTTCCCCTGGCCTGAGCTTGGGTAACGTGAAGGCATCGCAAGCCGGCAGAATCGCCGCGAAGAGGCCAGAGAAGATGCCGGTCATGATGCGTGCGAGCACAGCGCGGGCTACTTCAACGCGCCGAATACTTTCTGCAACATGCTCGATCCGGTGCCAATCGGGTCCTTGCGGATCGCCTTTTCCTGTTCGGCGATCATCAGAAACAGTCCATCCATCGCCTTTTGTGTGACGTAGCTGTCCAGATCAGCATCTTTCTTGTCCATGAGACCGAGTTTTGAAGCCTGTCCGGCATATTGGTTGTATTGACCCGCCAGACCGACCTTGGCGGTGGCTTGCTTGACGATCGGCAAGAACTTGGCCGAGATGTCGTTGGTGGTGACCCGTTTGAAGTATTGCGTTGCGGCATCATCCCCCCCGGTCAGGATGCCTCGGGCGTCGTCAAAACTCATGTTCTTGATGGCGTTGACGAGAATCGGCTTGGCTTCGACAACGGCTGTTTCGGCCGCGTGGTTCATGGTTTCGATCAATTCGTCAGCCTGTTTCTTCATGCCGAAGGTGCGCATGGCCTTCTCGACCGTCTGAGCGGCTTCCGGCAAGGGGATGCGCACGCGCTTGTCACCCAGGAAGCCATTGGTCTTGCCGAGTTGTCCGACCGCCATTTCGGCACCGCGTGTCAACGCCTCTTTCAGGCCGGAGGCCGTGTCCTGATTTGAGAGGTCCGCCAGGCCGGCAGACCATGCCTGCGCGGAAAACCCGATTGCGCATACAATCGCAAGGACGCGAACAATGATCATTCCGAAACGCATGAACTTCTCCTTGGTCAATTCAAAAACGGCAAGCGCCGAAGACGACAGACTATCCTGTTCTCGTCGCCCGCGGCAAGCAGTTATGCAGGATAGAAATGGCGGAGTCTTCCCGTGAAAAAGCCCGATATGCCGCACTGGGTGAGTCGGGTGCTTAATTACAGTGCCGGTCACCGATATTACCCACTGGTGGTGGCGATGGTTGCTTTTGCCTCGACGGCAACCTTCAGTTTCCCTTTTGTCATTGTCCTGATTCCAGCCGTTTTGCTGGCGCCGCAGCGCTGGTTGGTGCTGGGCGTACTGACCGGGGTTGCCAGCGGGTTGGGCGGCGGCGTGCTGGTCGAGGTGTTCCAGTTCCTGGGGCGCGAACTGGTGTTGGAGCGTTATCCCCATCTCGTGCATAACGCGCACTGGCAAATGGCGACAGAATGGCTGCACCGTTACGGTTTGTTCGCGCTGACGGTCATCGCCGCTTCGCCAGTCCCGCAAACACCGGCGATCTTCTTCTATTCGCTGGCCGAACCCTCGACGCCCGGGGTGCTGGCAGCTGTCGGCATCGGGAAAACTGTCAAATACGTTTTTCTTGCTTGGCTAACCGCACGCTATCCTGCGCGTTTCATCGGTTATCGGCGTGTGCTTGAGGATTGAAGCGGGCGGTGTTTTTTTCGATGCGAGATGATTTTTCGGGAGCTTTTCTTGAAATTACCGGTCAATATGGCTATGACTTAGGTCAGAGTGTGTCGAGTTTGTATTGATCTGTAAATTGGGCAACCAAACAGAATTTTATGGTTTATTATTAGTGCATAGGGAGTGATAACAAGACCTCCTGAGTGGAGGGAAACCGTCGTACTAACTGTCATGGAGTCCTAATATGCCAAGCAAACCCAAAGCTCTCAAGGCGCCGAAACTTTTCCTCCAATCCGGCGAGCAGGCTGCCGCTTTGCGCAAGAAGCTCGGTGTTAACCAGTCCGTATTCTGGAGCCGCATTCGGGTGACGCAGTCAGGCGGTTCGCGCTATGAATCCGGACGCAAGCTGCCGCATCCGGTTCAACTGCTGCTTCATCTCGCGTATGCCCCGGAAGCCCAGGCTCAAGCGTTGCTGACCTACCTGCGCGAAAGCCAGTAACGCGGTCGCTGCCTGTTCGTCCCTTTTCCGATAGCCCGCCCGGCAACGAGCCTGGCGGGTTTTTCTTTGCCGGCGTTAAGGGGCGGCTGATGCTCGCATCAGGGTGCTTTTGCCGAATAGGCTCTCGATCAGATCGACGGCCAGTTCTGCCGTGCGGTTGCGTACGTCGCAAGCCGGATTGAGTTCAACGACATCGAGTGAAGCCAGCCGCCCGGTGTCAGCGATCATTTCCATGCATAACTGTGCTTCGCGGTAGGTTGGGCCGCCGCGGACCGGGGTACCGACCCCGGGGGCGATGTCGGGATCAAGAAAGTCCACATCGAAACTGACGTGCAGGTGCGTGTCCGACTCAAGCTGTGCCAGCGCGAGTGCCATCGCGTGCCGAATTCCCTGTTCGTCGATGTAGCGCATATCGAAGACTTCGATTCCGGCTTCGTGTACTTGGAGTTTCTCGCCCGGATCGACGCTACGAATGCCGATCTGGCGGATATCGTCAGGATGAATGGCCGGGACGATGCCGGCCAGACCGGTCAGCGTCGCCGGACCCCGACCGCAGAGACAGGCGACGGGCATCCCGTGAAGATTGCCGCTCGGCGTGAGTGTGGCGGTATTGAAGTCGGCATGGGCATCGAACCAAAGCACGCGCAGTTTGCGCCGTTGATCACGGCAATAGCGGGCGACGGCACTGATCGAGCCGATGCTGAGCGAATGGTCACCCCCGAGCAGAATCGGCAGGCGGCCGGATTGCAATTCGTTGTGAACAACATCGTGGACTGCACGGTTCCAGGCAAGCACTTCCGGGAGGTGGCGGAATCCGTCGACGGGGGGCTGCTGCGGATTGGCCGGGCCGTCGATGTTGCCGCAGTCACGGACGTCGATGCCGAAGCGCCGGATCGCTTCGGCCACGCCGGCGACCCGCAGTGCATCGGGGGCCATGCGGGCGCCCGTCGTGCTGGCGCCGCAATCGGTCGGCGCGCCGATGAGGCTCACGGATTGTCGGGTCATTCGGTGCTCCCCGGAGAAAGTTCGCGGGAAAGGATTATCCGCTTTTCACCAAAGATCGCGAAGCAGGTGCGTCATGAAGCAGTGGATGTGTGACAATTCGGAGCATCTTGACGACCTTGGAGCGAGCAGGCGATGACGCGAACCCTCATCTATGTTTCATGTGGAGAAGGACGGGAAATCGATGTTTTCTCGCTCACGGACCAAGGTGATGTCTGCTGGCGCCAACGTGTGCCGACAGCGAGCATGTCAGTACCGATGCGGGTGCGTGCCGAGTCCGGGCGGCTCTACGCGGGCATGCGCGAGGCCAATCGTCTGGCGGTATATGCCATCGCAGCAGAAAGCGGTGAGTTGAGTCTCCTCGGCGAGGTCGCTACGCCTGGTGCGCCGGTCTATGTCTTTTGTGATCGTGATCTGCGCGTGGCGTTCTGCCCGTCTTACAGTGACAACAACCTGAGCGTCTTTCCCCTCGATGCCCAAGGGATACCGCTGGCGGCCTCGCAGGTGCTCCATAACCTGCCGCGTGCGCATGCGGCCCGTCTTGACGCGAGCGGACGCTGGCTGTTGGTGCCGATGCTTGGCGCCGATGGCATCCGGATCTATCGGCTCAAGGATGACCTGCGTCTGGAACCGAACGACTTGCCGATCATCCTCGGGCGTCCGGGCAGTGGACCGCGGCATCCGGTCTTCTCCTCGGATAATCGCTTCGTCTATTGCCTGAATGAGCTCGACGGCAGCATTGATGTCTTCGCTTTCGACGATACGCGTGGTGCCTTGCAGCTGGAACAGACGATCAGCATCATGCCTGAAGGGTTTGCCGCGGCGCCGTGGACGGCTGAATTGCGCCTGACGCCGGATGGTCGTCATCTTTATGCCAGTGATCGTCGTAGCAGCACGGTCGCGGCATTGGTTGTCGACAAGCAAAGCGGCCGGCTGACGCTGGTCGACCATTTTTCAACCGAAAATCAGCCGCGCGGCATGGATATCGATCCATCGGGGAAATGGCTGGTGGTCGCCGGGCAGCAATCCGCCCACCTGTCGGTCTATGCGATCGACCCGATCAGCGGTCGCTTGTCCCTCCGTCGGCGGCACGAAACCGGCCGTGATCCGATCTGTGTCGAGATCGCTGTCGTTTGAAAAATGGCAACGGTTGCGGCTAAAGGGAGATCCCTGCGCCTGCGCAACAGCGGCAACGCTGCATCAATGCCCGGGAGTGACATAGGCGCCGCGTAGCAGCGCAATTTCCTCCGCATAGCCGGGCAATTCGTTTGGTGTTTCGAGCAGGAAGGGCAGGTGTCGCAGTGCGGGGTGGTTGATGATGCGGGTGATCGCCTCTACGCCGAGATGGCCTTTGCCGATGCCGGCGTGGCGGTCCTTGCGTGAACCGAGTGGATTCAGGCTGTCGTTAAGATGAATGGCCTTCAGGCGGTCAACGCCGATGACGCGATCGAAAGTTTCGAGTACCCCGTCAAGGTCATTGACGATGTCGTAGCCGGCATCGTTGATGTGGCAGGTATCGAGACATATCCCCATTTTTTCCTGCAGCGTCACGCCATCGAGAATGCGCTGAAGCTCCTCGAAGGTCCGCCCGACCTCGCTGCCCTTGCCGGCCATCGTCTCGAGCAAAACCGTCGTCTGCAAATCAGGGGTCAGGACCGCATTCAACTGCGCGACAATCAGCGCAATGCCGGCATCCTCCCCCTGGCCGACGTGGCTGCCGGGATGAAAATTGTAGAGGTTGCCGGGAATCCGTTCCATGCGCTGCAAGTCGTCCAGCATGGTCTCGAGCGCGAAACGCCGGGTGTTTTCGTCGGCCGAGCAGGGGTTGAGCGTGTAGGGGGCATGCGCCAGCAGCGGCCCGAAGCCATTGTCGGCAGCCAGTTTCAGAAACGCGTCGATATCAGCCTGGTCGAGTGCCTTGGCACTGCCACCACGCGGGTTGCGCGTGAAGAACTGAAAAGTGTTGGCGCCGATCGACAGGGCATCACGGCCCATGCCGAGAAAACCCTTGGCCGTGGAAAGGTGACAGCCAATCGTGAACATCAGGCGACTCCGGCGCTATGCGCCTGTTGGTCGGCCCAGTAACTCGACCGGACCATCGGTGCGCAGGCAGCGCCGGAAAATCCCATTTTCAGCGCCTCGGCCTCGTACCGCGCAAAGGTTTCCGGCGTGACATAACGCAGGACGGGCAGGTGGTGATTCGATGGCGCAAGGTATTGGCCGATCGTCAGCATCTCGACGCCGTGGGCACGCAGATCGCGCATGACAGCGAGGATCTCCTCGTCGGTTTCGCCGAGACCGACCATCAGTCCGGACTTGGTTGGCACCTGTGGGTAACGCGCCTTGAATGCCTTGAGGAAATCCAGCGAATGCGCGTAGTCGGCGCCGGGGCGGGCCTGCTTGTAGAGGCGGGGCACGGTTTCGAGGTTATGGTTGAGGACGTCGGGCAGTGCATCACCGAGGATGTCGATGGCCAACGCATGACGTCCGCGAAAATCGGGAACCAGTGTTTCGATGGTGGTGGCAGGCGACTGTTCGCGTACGGCGGCAATGACATCGGCAAAGTGGCGGGCGCCCCCGTCGCGCAGGTCGTCACGGTCGACGCTGGTGATGACCACGTAACGCAGCTTGAGATGGGCGACGCTGGCGGCGAGACTCTTCGGTTCGTCGGCGTCGGGCGGTAGCGGTTTGCCGTGGCCGACGTCGCAGAAAGGGCAGCGACGCGTGCAGATGTCGCCGAGAATCATGAAAGTGGCGGTGCCGCGACCGAAACACTCGCCGATGTTCGGGCAGGCCGCTTCTTCGCAGACGGTATGCAGTTTTTGCTCGCGCAACATCCGCTTGATTTCGCCAAAGCGACCGACTTCGTTGCCGGCCTTGACGCGAATCCAGGCCGGCTTGCGCAGGGGCTGGTCAGCGGGAATCACCTTGATCGGGATGCGCGCGGTCTTGAGTTCGCCGCGCTCCTTGACGCCGGCGATCTTCGTCGCCGGTTTTTGCTGTTCGTTCATGCCTGCTCCAGTTGATGGATGAGGTGGACCGCAAGCGCTTCCGAGAGTTGCGTCGGACTGGCGTCGATGCCGAGGTCGCGCGTTTGCGTGACGACCAGTCCTTCGTAGCCGCAGGGGTTGATCGCCGAAAACGGCGACAGATCCATGTCCACGTTGAGGCTGAGGCCGTGATAGCTGCAACCGCGTCGGATGCGCAAGCCGAGCGCGGCGATCTTGGCGATGCCGCCGTCCTGGCGGTCGATATAGACGCCGGGTGCCCCGTCGAGACGCCGGGCGGTGACGCCTTGTCCGGCAAGCAGGTCGATGATCGCCTGTTCGATGCGCGAGACGAAGTCCTTGACCTTGAGGCCGCGCCGGGTGAGGTCGATCAGCAGATAGAGAACGATCTGGCCGGGGCCGTGGTAGGTGATCTGTCCGCCGCGATCAATCCTGACGAGCGGAATCGCGGTCGCACGCAACAGGTGCTCGGGTTTGCCGGCCTGGCCGAGCGTATAGACCGGTGGGTGCTCGCAACACCAGATTTCATCGGGGGTGGCTGGGGTCCGTGCGGCGGTGAAATCGATCATCGCCTGCCAGGTCGGCTCATACTCCGCCCGCCCGAGGCGGCGAAGTATCGGCGCGTGGATCAAAGCACCACCTTGACCAAGGGGTGGCTGGAAAGCTCGCGGTACAGCGCGTCGAGTTGCGGCTTCGAGGTGGCGTTGATGGTGCAGGTCAGGCTGACGTACTTGCCGGTGGACGAAGCGCGCATTTCCATGGCGGCGCCGTCAAAATCCGGCGCATGACGAAGAACGACTTCCAGCACCGTCTGCGCCAGCGCGTCGTCCGCCAAGCCCATGATCTTGAGCGGGAAGGCGCAGGGAAATTCGAGCAGCGTGTCCCGGGCTTCAGCCACGTCCGTGTCTCATCAGTTCGTCGCGGAAAGCGCAGTACCACGCGTGCATCTGCCGTGTGACCGGCCCGGGTTTGCCGGCGCCGTCGCCCTTGCCGACGGGTTTGCCGTCGAGCGTGGTCACGGCGAGCACCTCCTTGGTCGACGAAGTGATCCAGAGTTCGTCCGCGTTGCGCAGTTCGGTTTCGGATACCGGCCGGACTTCGTGTGCCGCGCCGTGTTTGGCCGCGAGTTCGAGGACGACGTCGCAGGTGATTCCCGGCAACACCCGGTGGTCTTGCGGCGGCGTCAGGATGACGCCGTTGCGCACGACAAAAACGTTGGTGGCTGAACCCTCGGTGAGATGGCCGTCGCGGATCATGATCGTCTCGACACAACCAGCGTCGACCGAAAGTTGCCGGGCGAGCACGTTGGGCAACAGGGCGACGGTCTTGAGGTCGCAGCGCCCCCAGCGGATATCCGGCGTGGTGACCGCGCCGACACCGTGCTCGCGCTGCGCTGTCGTCGGGCCGACCAGCGGCGCGGTAAACATGAAGACAGTTTGCGGCACGCCGGTCGGGAAAGGCGGATCCCGCTTCACGTCAGCGCCGCGCGTGATTTGGAAATACAGCGCCTGATCCTCGAACGGCGCTTCGGCGATGATGCGCTGGATGATCGCTTTCCATTGCGCGTTGCTGTAAGGATTCGGCAGGCGAGCGCCATCGAGCGAATCCTGCAGGCGGCGCAGGTGTTCGTCCATGCGAAACGGATAGCGCGAATAAACCGGGATGACCTCATAGACGCCGTCGGAATAGAGGAAGCCGCGGTCAAGCGGTGAGATGCGGGCTTCGGTGAGCGGCAGGTACTGGCCGTTGAGATAGCAGATGGAGTTGTTCATGGCGAACCTCAGTTAAACCACAGGCGAACGGAATCGATCATGCGGCCGAAAATACTGGCGACGGGAACGGCCTCGATCGCCGTGACCGGATATTCACCATACGGCTTGCCATCGAGACTGATTTTGAGTGTGCCAATCGTCTGGCCTTGCGTCACCGGGGCCATCAACGGTTGCTGCGACGCCAGTTCGACGGCAATGCGCTGCTCGAACCCCTTCGGCACGGCAATCATGAAATCGTTGGCGAAGCCGGCCTTGACCGTGCCCTGAGCGCCTTTCCAGACCTTCAGGCTCGACACCGGCTGGTTCTTGGCGTAGAGCTGGACGGCGTCGTAAAACTGGAAGCCGTAATTGAGCAGCTTCAGCGATTCCTGCGCGCGGACCGCATCGGACGCCGTGCCGAGGACGATCGAGAGGAGCCGGCGCGGGCCGCGTTTGGCCGAGGAAATCAAACAGTAGCCGGCCGCATCGGTGTGTCCGGTCTTGACCCCATCGACGGTCGGATCGAGCCACAGCAGGCGGTTGCGGTTAGGCTGAGTGATCTTGTTGTAGCGGAATTCCTTGATCGAATAGTACTTGGCGTACTCGGCCGGGAAATCGCGGATCAGCGCACTGGTCAGCTTGGCCAGATCACTGGCGGTTGTGTAGTGCTGCGGGTCCGGCATGCCGGCGGCGTTGCGAAAGCTCGAATTCTTCATGCCGAGGCGTTGTGCCTCGCGGTTCATCATCTGCGCGAAATTGTCCTCGCTACCGGCGATGGCTTCGGCCAGGGCGACGCAGGCGTCGTTGCCCGACTGCACGATCATGCCCTTGATCAGGTCTTCCACGACCACTTGCGTGCCGACCTGAATGAACATGCGCGAGCCCTGCGCGCGCCATGCTCTTTCCGATACCGGGATCGCCTGGTCGAGCTTGATGGTCCCCTGTTTGATCGCCGAGAACGTCAGGTAGGCGGTCATCAGCTTGGTCAGCGAGGCCGGTTCGAGCCGCTCGTCGGCCGCTTGCGAGGCCAGCACCTGGCCGGATGAAGACTCAATCAGCAACCAGGATTTCGCAGCCAGCGCCGGCGGCGTCGGCATTTGCTGGGCGAAGGCCAGCAACGGAACAAGGAACAGGGAGAGGCAGAGAAAACGGAGCGTGCGCATGGGGAATCGTGTCTCGGTCAAATGACAAAGAACGATTATATCAAGCGCCCTCGTACCGGCTGGACGCGATCCCTGTGCATATTTGTAACGAGGATCGGCATCGGGCAGGCTATTTGTCCGACCACACGGCCAGTTCGATGCCGCTGGGTTCGCGGAAATGAAAGCGCTGCCCGCCCGGAAAAGCGAAGATGTCGCAAGTGATGGTGCCGCCGGCGGCGACGATTCGCGCGCGCGCGGCGGTCAGGTCGTCGCTGTAGATCACCACCAGCGGTTGTCCCGGACGATGCTGCGAATCCGCGTTGAGGCCGCTGCCGACGCCACTGCTGGTGGTGTCCGAATAATCTTCCCCCCAGTTTTTGTAAGCCCAACCGAAAACATCGGTGAAAAACGACTCGGTGCGAGCCAGTTGATCCGGGTTCGAGAGCGGGAATTCGATGTAATCGATCTGATTCGGGTGATGAGGGCGGTGCATCAGGATCTCCTGGCGGGCGGGATGTAAGGATGAGTCGCTATTTTGTCGGAAGTTCCGCAGCACGGGCGTTGCGCCAGCCCATCCACGCGATGGAAGCGGCCAACCCCTGCACGATGATCATGGCGGCGACCGTGCCGCCCCAGCCGCCGGCTTCGTAAGCGAGACCGCCGATGGCGGTGCCCGCGGCGCCGCCGATGTAATAACTCAGGTAGTAGAGTCCGGTGGCGGATGAACGGCCGTTCGGGACATGGCGGGCGATGAAGCTGATGGTCGCCGACTGGCAGATGAAGACGCCGGACGAGCAGATGGCCAGCCCGCCGATGACACCAAGCAGACTGGGTGTCAGCGTCAGCATCAGCCCGAGCGACGATATGCCGAGTGCGGACAGCAGGGCGCGGAGAAAACCGAAGCGGATGATGAAACGACCGGTCAGGGGGGTGACGACGACACCGAGCAGATAGACGCAAAAGACGTTGGCGAGACCCGCGACCGAGAGATTGAAGGGGGGCGCAACGAGCAGCAGGTTGACGTAGGTGAACGTGCCGACGAGGGAGAACAACACGCAGAAGCCGACCGCGCAGGCTGCCAGCAACTTGAGGTTGCGGCCATGCTGTACCAGTGTGCGGAAGGCATTGCCGATGTTCCGGTCGGGGACGAAGCCTCTGGAGGCAGGCAGGCGCCACACGGCGATGAGCGCGCCGATCAGATTGAGCACGACCAGCACGATGAAGGCGCCGCGCCAGCCGAACACGTGTCCGGCATGACCGGTGATGAAGCGACCGGAAAAGCCGCCCATGACCGCGCCGCCCATATAAACACTGGTCATTCGGGCCGCTGCGTCTGGCGCGAATTCCTCGGCGATGTACGCGGTGAGCGTGACGACGATGCCTGGAATGGCGAGTCCCTGCAGGAAGCGCAACAGAACGACCTGGTCGAGACTGCTTGCCATCGGGATCAGCGCCGTCGGAAGGGCCAGGCCGAACAGCGATGCGCAGACGACATTCTTTCTTCCAAGCGCGTCCGAAAGGATCCCCATGAACGGCGAAACCAGCGCGACGGCCAGGACCGTGGCGCCGACGGTTGCACCCGCCCGTAGCGGCGAGGCATCGAAGTCGTGCATCACCAGCGGCAGAATGGACTGCATGGCGTAGAGATTGATGAAAGCGAAAAACGCGATCAGCCAGATGACGGCGGGCGAAGCCTGCCGAGTGTCATCGGGGATACCGGAGCGCAAATCCAAACCGGACATGGGGCGATGGAGTCGAAGCGGAAAACTGGCGTTATACCCCGATTTTGCGCAGCGTGTTCCAGCGTTTTGTATCGACCTGGGAACTATTCGAAGCGCAGCGCCACGATGGGGTCGAGGCGGGCGGCGCGGCGGGCCGGCATGTAGCCAAAGACGATGCCGATGGCGGCAGAGAAGACGAAGGCCAGCAGGTTGATGCCCGGGTTGAACAGGAAGGGCATGTGCATCAGGGCGGTCAGGCCGAGGCAAACGAACAGCGCCAGCACGATGCCGATCAGTCCGCCGAGTGCCGAGAGCGCCACGGCCTCAATCAGAAACTGAAGCAACACTTCATGCGCCAGCGCGCCGATGGCCAGCCGGATGCCAATCTCGCGTGTGCGCTCGGTGACCGAGACGAGCATGATGTTCATGATGCCGATGCCACCGACCAGCAGACTGACCGCCGCCACCGCACCGAGCAGGCCGGTCATGGTGCGGATCGTGCCGGAAAGCGTTTCGGCGATCTGCTTGGTGTCCATCACGTGGAAATCGTCGTCTGCATTCTCGGCGAGTTTGCGTCGCTCGCGCATCAGCTTGCGAATTTGATCCATGACCGGATCAGCCGTCACCCCGTCGCGCAGCGAGAGCATCAGCATCGACACGTCGTTGACGTTGCCGGTCAGCCGACGTTGGGCTGTGCGCACCGGCATCAGCACCACGTCGTCCTGATCCTGCCCCATGGCGCCCTGGCCCTTGCCTTGCAGCACGCCGATGACCTCGCAGGTAAAGTTCTTGACGCGCAACTCGTCGCCCAGCGGCGAACCACGCGGGAACAATTGTTTCTTCACGGTGGCGCCGATGATGCACACGGCCTTGCCGGCCACCTCTTCCTCGTCCGCAAATTTTCGTCCCGAGGCGATCTGCCAGTTACCAGCGATGAAATAGGCGTTGCTGGTGCCATTCACCTGTGACTGCCAGTTCTGGTTTCCGGCCACCAGCGTCACCTTGCTGCCGACGACCGGGGCGACAGCCTTCAACGCCGGGATCTGTGTTTCGATGGCCTCGACATCGGCCAGCTTGAAGTTCGCCGCCCCGGCGCTGTCGCGGCCCGGGCCGAGTTGCTGGCCGGGACGCAGGATCAGGAGGTTGCTGCCGAGGCTGGAAATCTGGTCGGAAACCATGCGCGTCGCGCCGTTGCCGAGGGTGACCATGGTAATGACCGCGGCGACGCCGATGACCACGCCGAGCACGGTCAGGAACGAGCGCATCAGGTTGCGGCGAATGGCGCGCAAGGCCAGCAGCAGGGCATTGAGCAGCATCTGGGTCATGAATGTTCCTTGTGCTCGTCGCTGGCGACCAGCCCGTCGACGAATTTGACGACGCGGTCGGCATAACCGGCCATCTCGGGCTCGTGCGTGACCATGATGATCGTGATGCCCTGCTCACGGTTGAGGGCGACGAGCAGGTCCATGATCTCGTGGCCGCGCTGACTGTCGAGATTGCCGGTCGGCTCGTCGGCGAGCAGCACCAGCGGACGGGTGACGATGGCGCGGGCGATCGCCACACGCTGTTGCTGACCGCCGGAGAGTTCGGCCGGGGTGTGGTGCTCCCAGCCGGTCAGGCCGACCTGTGCCAGCGCCTCGCGCGCGGCGGCATGTCTTTGTGCCGTTTCTGCGCCGCGATAGAGCAAGGGCAATTCGACGTTCTCCTGTGCCGAGGTCCGCGAGAGGAGATTGAAGCCCTGGAAGACGAAGCCGAG
>CAYUYI010000027.1:0-11681 GCA_964448995.1 uncultured Propionivibrio sp.
TCACGATTGGAACATGCCTGACTACGTCAACGAAGCGATCGAGAAGGTCCGTACTCAGGTTGGCAAGGACGAGGTGATCCTCGGACTTTCGGGCGGCGTTGATTCCTCGGTCGTCGCGGCACTGCTGCATCGCGCCATCGGCGACCAGTTGACATGCGTTTTCGTCGACAATGGTCTGCTACGCCTTAACGAAGCAGAGCAGGTGATGCAGACGTTTGCTCGTAATCTTGGCGTCAAGGTAATCCATGTCGATGCGACCGCGCAGTTCATGGGGCACCTCAAGGGAGTTTCTGATCCGGAGCAGAAACGCAAAATCATCGGGCGTGAGTTCGTCGAAGTTTTCCAGGCCGAAGCATCGAAACTACCCAATGCCAAGTGGCTGGCACAAGGTACGATCTATCCGGACGTAATCGAGTCGGCCGGATCAAAAACCAAAAAGGCGCATACGATCAAGAGTCACCACAATGTCGGTGGTTTGCCGGAAACGTTGAACCTTAAACTGCTGGAGCCGTTACGCGAACTGTTCAAGGACGAAGTCCGCGAACTGGGGATCGCGCTTGGTCTGCCGCATGAGATGGTGTATCGCCATCCTTTCCCGGGCCCCGGCTTGGGTGTGAGGATCCTCGGTGAGGTCAGGAAGGAGTTTGCCGATCTGTTACGCCGTGCCGACGCCATCTTCATCGACGAATTGCGTGCTGCGGATTGGTACGACAAGACGAGTCAGGCCTTTGCCGTCTTCCTGCCGGTCAAATCGGTGGGCGTCATGGGCGACGGCCGAACCTATGAATACGTCGTGGCGTTGCGCGCTGTACAAACACAGGACTTCATGACTGCGCACTGGGCTGAACTGCCTCACAGCCTGCTGGGCAAAGTCTCCAACCGCATCATTAACGAAGTACGGGGCATCAATCGGGTCGTATACGATATTTCCGGAAAACCACCGGCAACCATCGAGTGGGAATGATGGACGCCGGAGATTGTTCGCGTCAGGAAAGCCGCCTCAACTAGGCGGCTTTTTCCTAACGGGTTTCTTGGACATGTCGTCCAAGTTCGATACCTGTGTCAAGGAATCAGACTGTTGAGGCCCACTCCGCACGCAACGCTTCAGTATCATCGCGGTTATCAAGCCAAGCCCGATAGCTGCTGGCATCGAAACCGACAAGTTTGACAATCCCAAACATTCCCTTGAGTGCTGCGCAGACTGATTGCTGGAGGCGCCACATCACAGGTTGCCGATTTGGCAGAGACAACCAGTCTTCTAGGGTATCGTACCAGATGACGAAGACCGATTCCGGCATCCCGTTTTTCTCGGTGATTTGGATGCGAATGTTGTCTGCCGTGGCTGCCAGGGCGTCCGAACGCCACTCGCCGAGCTCTGCCATGCGTTCAACAACGTAATCAGGAATTGGCTGACGACCGCTTTCCCAATCTTGCCAGGTTTGCTCAGGGACCCCGTCAGGGTGTTCCGGTGTAGCGGCGATCAGTCGTGCCGCCTCCGCGGGGCTGAAAAAGAGAAGGCAGCGCATCGCCTGCAGGTCGGTTCGGTTCATGATCCGGTTCTCCATTAGAGGGCGTACGGGATGTAATTGTGCTGTCCAACGGTGTGAAACCCAGATATGATTCCCGGATGAAACCAAGAGGTTCCGAGTGTGTCCACTTCACATCAGTTAGAGAGCAAAAAAAAGGGGCTACGCAAATACGTAACCCCTTGGTATCCTTGGCTCCTCGACCTGGGCTCGAACCAGGGACCTACGGATTAACAGTCCGGCGCTCTACCGACTGAGCTATCGAGGAACAACGAAGCGCGCATTATAGTCACCTCAAAAACCGACGTCAACATTTATGTAATGAATCCTGATCTCGTATTTCTCAAAACCGAAGCGGGCGAAGAGGCCATGCGTGTGCAGACCAAGGTCATGCAGCGCAATGTGCGTACGGTACTGATACTGGTTGACGGGCATTCCAACGTTGCCCAATTGATTTCAAAGATGGCGAATCCGAGATTGACGGAAAATGCGCTGATCGACTTGGAGCGTGGAGGATTCATTGTTCGACGCGACAGTCCGGTGCCCGCGAAGCCGATAACATCGAACGATTCTGTGCAAACGCAATCAACGACTGAAGATCAATTTCCGGAACTGAGCCTGCTGGCTGACAACACACAGGAGATCCAGAATGTTCAGCCGGAACCGCCACTAACTCCTACACCACTGGCGACAAAGCCGACGTTATCGCTTGCGTTACCGGCTTTGACGCCGTCCCCGCCAAGCCTTCCGCCCAACGTACCGAGGCCTCAAGCGAAAGTAACACCCGAGCGACCCGCCTTACTTGAGCGTATCAAGCAATGCTGGGAAACGCATCGTTTGGGAAGAGAAATCTCAGTTGACTTCGCCGCGGCTCGCCAGGCGCGAATGGGGTGGAAGCAGTCGCTCGTATTGGGTGGGGTCGCGAGCGTTGCGGTGCTGATCTTCGCTGCGCTTTTCTTTCCGCTTTCTGTGTTTCTCCCCGATGTCGAGGCTGTGCTTTCTAGGAGCATCGGACGGCAGGCAAGGGTGAGTGAGATGACGATTTCCTTCTACCCGAAACCAGGCATCCTGTTGCATAAAGTGAGTATTGCGCCAGAGGGCAAGGTGGGTGATGCTGAGAACCCTCTGACTATTCAGGAACTATTGCTTGAACCTGTGGTGACGACGCTGTTTAGCCCGGTTAAGGAATTTCGTCGCGCAGTCGTACAGGGAACGGTACTTTCGATTGACTCACTATCGATATTGCCGGCGGTGTCCGAGAACCTGCGAAATCCCGTGTCGTCTGTCCGGGTGAAGCAATTGCGTTTCGAGCGCACAACGCTGAACGTAGTCGGGGTGCCCGTTGCAAACCTTGAGGGGGAAGTCGATTTGGTCAAGGAGGGCGTATTGGGGGCCATTCGACTGCGTAGTTCCGACCGGTCATTGGCGATCTTGGTGACTCCGGATAAGACTCGCATCGATGTTGAACTTGAGGGATTTGGGCAGCGTTTGCCTTCCGGCACGCTCGCGATCGACTCAATTACCGCGAAAGGCTATTTTGAGCGCGGTACGTTGACGCTGAACTCCTTCGATCTTCGAATCCTAGACGGTTTGATACAGGGAAGTGCCGTCATTCAGACCGCAAAGGAAATCAATGTTGCCGGCGAACTGATTCTTGAGCGAATCAATTCGGGCCGTTTATGTACTGTTTTTGGCATCGGAGAGTTATTGTCTGGAGACCTTGGCGGTCAAATCCGGTTTTCAGGGAGGATCCATGCCTGGAACGAGTTTTTTCAGTCAATGTCGGCGGATGGTGATTTTACGATGCGGCGTGGCAGCCTGCGCGGAATCGACCTTGCTGAAGCGGTCCGGCGAGGCGCCGGCGCGTCAGTCCAAGGCGGTGTGACAAATTTCGAACAACTGTCCGGAAAGCTTCGTATCACGCCGAATATCAGCCGCTTCTATAACCTGACAATGAATTCTGGGCTGTTACAGTCGACTGGAAGTGTTGAGATCGGTGAGAAACAGGCGATCAGTGGGCGCATGGATCTGCAGATGAGAGGATCAGTCAATCAGACGCGTGTTCCGATCGTGTTGGGCGGTAATCTGCAATCACCGACCGTACAGGCCGGCAGGCGATAAAAAGGGCGCCTGTCTGGGCGCCCTTAAATAGAGAAACAAAAAAACGGCCGATTACAATACCGCAGCCACCGCATCCACGACGTAATCAAGGTTACGGGTATTCATCGCTGCCACACAGATGCGGCCAGTGCTTACCGCATAGACGCCGAACTCGTTTTGCATGCGAGCCACCTGATCGGCCGAGAGGCCAGTGTAGGAAAACATCCCTCGTTGCTGAATAATGAATGAGAAGTCCTGAGCAACGCCTTTTGCCTTGAGTTTTTCAACGAAACTCTGACGCATGGTGCGGATGCGACTGCGCATGCCGGCAAGTTCTGTTTCCCACACTTGACGGAGTTCGGGACTGGATAGCACTGCCGCAACAACGGCGCCGCCGTGCGTTGGCGGGTTGGAATAGTTGGTACGGATGGTTCGCTTGATCTGCGACAGTACGCGCGAGGACTCGTCCTTAGAGGCGGTGACTGCCGACAAAGCACCGACTCTCTCCCCATAGAGTGAAAACGACTTCGAGAACGAACTGGCGACAAAAAACTGTAGGCCGGAAGCCGCCAACAGGTTCAGTGCCAGCGCATCTTCGGTGATGCCGTCAGCAAAGCCCTGATAGGCCATGTCCAGAAAGCCGACCAGCCCGCGGGCCTTCATGACATCGATGACCTCACGCCATTGCGATTCGGTGAGGTCGGCGCCAGTCGGGTTGTGGCAGCAGGCATGCAAAACAATAATTGAGCCGGCGGGCAATGCGTTCAGACAATCCTTCATTCCCTGAAAATTGACACCGCGTGCGGAGGCGTCGTAATAGGGGTAGGACTCGACAGTGAAACCCGCGGCTTCGAAGAGTGCGCGATGGTTTTCCCAGCTCGGATCGCTGATATACACTTTGGCATTCGGCAGCAGACGACGGAGATAATCGGCACCGACCTTCAGTGCCCCCGTACCACCCAATGCCTGAATCGTGACCACACGGCCTTCAGCCAGCAGAGACGAATCCTTGCCAAAAAGCAACTGTTGGACGGCCTGGTTGTAAGCAGGCGTCCCTTCGATCGGCTGGTAGCCCCGTGCAGGCGCGCTTTCGATTCGGGTCTTTTCGGCCCGTTTGACCGCATCAAGCAGCGGAATCTTGCCGGATTCGTCAAAATAGACACCGACACCGAGATTGACTTTTGTTGTGCGCGTATCGGCGCCAAAGGCTTCGTTCAATCCAAGAATCGGGTCGCGCGGAGCCATCTCCACGGCGGAAAAGATCGATGTGGTCATTTCGGGGCACTCTTCTGGTCGATGCAACGCAATCGACGTTGCGTGGCGAGGTTGAAAAACAAAGGAACACGTAAAAGGGAAAGCTGCGGACGCGCCAGATACTTTCCGCTTAAAATTCTAGCATGACAAATTCTCGTTCCATACAAGCCAGTTCGGAACAATTAAGTTCTGGATTCGTGACTTTCCCGGAGAGTCCATTTCGGTTGTATCAGCCGTTTCCCCCTGCAGGCGACCAACCGGAAGCGATCCGTCAGCTTGTCGAGGGGCTTGAAGACGGTCTGGCTTTTCAGACGCTGCTTGGCGTCACCGGGTCGGGCAAGACCTACACGATGGCTAATGTCATCGCCCAAACTGGCCGTCCGGCGCTGGTATTGGCACCGAACAAAACTTTGGCGGCGCAGTTGTATGCTGAATTCCGGGAATTTTTTCCAGAGAACGCCGTTGAGTATTTTGTCTCGTATTACGACTATTACCAGCCAGAAGCCTACGTGCCTGCACGTGATTTGTTCATTGAAAAGGATTCTGCGATCAACGAGCACATCGAGCAGATGCGCCTGTCCGCGACGAAGAGCTTGCTGGAGCGTCGCGATTGCGTCATCGTAGCAACGGTGTCGTGCATCTATGGTATTGGTGACCGCGATGAATATCACAAGATGATCCTGACGATGCGCGTCGGCGATCGCATGGGACAACGCAACATCATCAAGCGGTTGGCGGAAATGCAGTACGAGCGCAACGAGACTGATTTCCATCGCGGCACGTTCCGCGTCCGAGGCGACATCATCGACGTATTTCCGGCAGAACATGCCGAACACGCAATCCGGATTTCACTGTTCGATGATGAAATCGACGGTTTGCAGTTGTTTGATCCGCTGACCGGACACCTTCAACACAAACTGACTCGATTTACAGTCTTCCCGTCATCACATTACGTGACGCCTCGGGCGACGGTGTTACGTGCCATCGAGGCAATCAAGCATGAGTTACACGACAGGAACGAATTTTTCACGCGCGAAGGCCGATTGGTAGAAGCACAACGTATCGAGCAGCGGACCCGTTTCGATCTGGAAATGCTCGATCAGTTGGGCTTTTGCAAGGGGATCGAGAACTATTCGCGTCATCTGTCCGGCAGAAAGTCGGGGGAGCCGCCTCCGACACTGATTGACTATCTGCCCAACGATGCGTTGATGTTCATTGATGAATCTCACGTTGCCGTTCCGCAAGTTGGTGCCATGTACAAAGGGGACCGTTCGCGGAAGGAAAATTTGGTCAATTACGGTTTTCGGCTGCCCTCGGCACTCGACAACCGACCGCTCAAATTCGACGAATTCGAACATCTGCTGCGTCAGTGTATCTTTGTTTCAGCCACACCGGCCGAATACGAACGCCAGCATCAGGGACAGGTAGTGGAACAGGTAGTTCGACCCACAGGGCTCGTTGATCCTGATATTGTCGTTCGTCCGGCCATGACGCAGGTCGATGATTTACTCGGTGAAATCCGCGTTCGTGCGGCTCGCAACGAACGGGTCCTGGTGACGACGCTGACCAAACGCATGGCTGAGGAACTGACGGATTATCTGGGCGAAAACGGCGTACGCGTGCGTTACCTGCATTCCGATATCGACACGGTCGAGCGTGTCGAGATTATCCGCGACCTCCGCCTCGGGAAATTCGACGTGTTGATCGGCATCAACCTGCTACGCGAGGGGCTGGACATTCCAGAAGTCTCTCTCGTCGCGATTCTGGATGCAGACAAAGAGGGTTTTCTGCGCTCGGAACGTTCTCTGATCCAGACCATCGGCCGCGCCGCGCGGCACTTGCACGGAACGGCCATTCTTTATGCCGACCAGCGTACCAAATCGATGGAGCGGGCGATCGCCGAAACTGAACGCCGGCGGATGAAACAAATCCATTTCAACGAAGTCAATGGCATCACCCCACGTAGCGTTTCCAAACGGATCAAGGACATCATTGACGGCGTCTACCATACCGATGTGATGCAAAAAGACCTGAAGGCAGCTCAGGCCCAAGCCGACTATCAGACCATGGATGAAAAACAGCTGACCCGCGAAATCAAGCGACTGGAAAAGGACATGCTGGAGCACGCCAAAAATCTCGAATTCGAAAAAGCCGCTACGACGCGAGATTCGCTTTTTCGTGCCAGGGAGCAACTGTTTGGGGTTGCTGGCCGTAACGACACGACGTGAGCACAGCCCATTCAAGCGCGCTTTTTCTGACATGAATCAATACGCAAATTTGACGAATACGGCAACATCCAAATTTTAGGAAAATGACTTCGATGAATGACCAGCAATTGCTGCGTTACAGCCGACATATCCTGCTCGACGTCATCGGCATCGAAGGGCAGGCGCAGTTGCTCCGCAGCCACGCGCTGATCATCGGTGCCGGCGGGTTGGGCTCGCCGGCGGCGATGTACTTGGGGGCCAGCGGCGTTGGGAAACTGACGCTTTGCGATGACGACAGCGTTGATCTGAGCAATCTGCAACGGCAGATCATTCACCGTACATCGACAGTTGGCATGCCCAAAGTTTTTTCGGCCCAAGCAGCATTGGCTGAAATCAATCCCGACGTCCAGTGCATTCCGATGGAAAAACGAATGGCAGAAGCCGATCTCGCGGAACAGATTGCTTGCGCCGATGTCGTGCTCGATTGTTGCGACAATTTCGAGACACGCTATGCGGTCAATCGGGCGTGTCGTCGCCTCGGCAAGCCACTGATTTCCGGAGCAGCCATACTGACGCATGGACAGGTCGCCGTCTTTGATTTTCGGCAATCTGACGTTCCATGCTACAACTGCCTCTTTCCGGAGGACGCCGAGGCGCCCGAACTGCGGTGTGCAACCACTGGCGTATTCGCACCGCTCGTCGGAATGATCGGATCGATTCAAGCGGCTGAAGCCATCAAAGTGATGATTGGCGAAAAGCGCGGACTGTCCGGAAAGTTGCTCTTTGTTGATGCGCTGGATATGACGATCTCTCGCAGTACGGTATGCCGCGATCCCGATTGTGGTGTGTGCGGGGATCAACGTGTGACTCACTCCACTTGATAGCACTGTTTCCAGGGGATGTAAGATCCATGAGTGAACTGACTCATTTTTCAACGACAGGACGAGCCCGCATGGTCGACGTGTCAGCCAAGGCGTCGACTCAACGCAGCGCGACAGCCAGTGGGGTATTGCGCATGCGTCCGGAAACATTGGCGCGGATTCGTACCGGAAAAATTGCTAAGGGCGACGTCCTGACTGTCGCCGATGTTGCGGCTGTCATGGCGGCGAAACGGACACCTGACATTATTCCGATGTGCCATGCCATTGCTCTTTCTGGGGTGGAAATTGACTTCACAGAGATTACCGAACCGGACAACGTCGGTACCGTAGGGATCAAAGTTGTGGCTACAGCCACTTGTGTCGGACAGACCGGCGTCGAAATGGAGGCATTATGTGCAGCCAACGTGGCGTTACTGACGATTTACGACATGTGTAAGGCTATTGACCGGCAAATGAGGATTGAATCGGTACAACTTGAAGAGAAGCGAGGCGGAAAAAGCGGTCTCTGGCAACGCTCGGAGACTCAATGATCCGAGCGCTCTTCTTCGGCCCCGTGGCCGATCGCTTCGGGGCTCGGTCGATTGACGTTGATTACCAGCCTGAACTTTGTTTGCATGATGTGCAGGCACAACTCGCGCGGCAATCTCCGGAAGCTTTTGAAGTTGTTTCGTTCATTGCCGTGAACGGCGTTCAGGTGCGCGATCTGTCGATGCCGGTTGCGGATGGCAGCGAAATCGCTTTCATGGCCAAATTTTCCGGAGGTTAAATGAAAGCAGTTCCGGTTCGACTCCAAACCGATGATTTCTCGCAGGACGAAGAAATCGCGTCATTGAAAGCGACTTCAACCCGAATGGGGGGGATAGCCACATTTCTTGGTTGCGCCCGCGATTTTTCCGAAAGCCGCATGGTTTCCGAAATCAGTTTCGATGCCTACGATCGTATGGCATTGCTGGAAATGGCAGCGCTGCGCGAGGCAGCCATTGAAAAGTTCGGCCTGATCGATGCACGAATTGTGCATCGCGTAGGAACTGTTCGCGCGGGTGACAACATCGTTTTTATTGCCGCTGGTGCAGAGCATCGTGCCGAAGCTTTCGACGCCTGTCGTTGGATGATCGATGAATTGAAAGCTCGCGTGCCGATCTGGAAAAAAGAAGTGACGCCAGAGGGCGACGCATGGGTCGTTCCGCACCCATAAAACAAGGAGCAACGAAAAATGGAGACTGTACGTATCGGGATCGTGACGGTTTCAGACCGTGCCAGCCGCGGGGAGTATGAAGATAAAGGTGGTCCGGCAATTCGAGCCTGGTTTGAACGTATCCTCACGACGCCGTGGGAGGCGGTGCCACGTGTCGTCGCCGATGAGCAGGCGCTGATCGAGCAGACATTGATCGAGTTGAGCGATGACGACATGTGTAGCCTGATCGTCACAACGGGAGGAACCGGACCCGCGTCGCGCGATGTTACCCCGGAGGCCACCGAGGCCGTCTGTCAAAAAATGTTGCCCGGTTTTGGAGAGCTGATGCGGACGGCTTCACTCAAGATCGTACCGACAGCCATTCTCTCACGGCAAACCGCCGGCATTCGCGGCAAAAGTCTGATCGTCAACCTCCCAGGCAAACCGTCCGCCATCGATGATTGCTTGAACGCGGTGTTTCCTGCGATCCCGTATTGCATCGACCTCATTGATGGAGGGTACATCGATGGCAATGCTTCCCTGTGCAAAGCATTCAGACCCGCACAGGCCTACGTGCCCAAAGAGCGACGATAGTTCTTAAGGGAAACGAACTCACTCAGCCCTCGATTGGGGAAAAGGGGCGCACATCAACCAGATCTCCTTCCGAGACATTCTCCTGATTCTCAGGTATTACCACGAAACAGTTGGCTTGCGACATCGAGATCAGGGCACCTGAACCTTGGTCAGACAGCAGCCGGACTCTCCAACCTTCGGTATGCTCGAACAAAAAGCCGCGCAGATATTCCTGACGTCCTGAAACCCGTTTGAAGGGCGATGCGCACGGCACCTTGAATGTCGGATGCTCTGGTAAGGGCGAGCAGCCCATCAGTGCCAGTAAAGCGTCGCGCACAACAATCTGGAAGGCCACCATCACTGCCACCGGATTCCCGGGCAAGCCAAAGAACCAAGCCTTACCCACACGGCCAAACGCCATGGGCTTTCCCGGCTTGATTTTCAGTTTCCAGAATCTGATTTCACCAAGACTGGACACGAGGTCGCGAACAAAATCTGCTTCCCCCACGGAAACACCACCACTCGTCACGATGACATCGGCTTTGTCAGCTGCCTCACACAGCGCAACTTCGAGTGCTTCAGGTGTGTCGCGCACGATGCCGAAATCAATCGTCTCGATGCCCGGCATGCTCAGCAAGCCAAGAAGCGAATAACGATTGGCATCAAAGATCTGCCCACACGCTAGGGGCTGGTCAAGCGGCGTCAGTTCGTCACCGGTCGACATGAACGCAACGCGCAAGGGGCGAAGAACCTTAACCTCAGAGATACCGATCGAGGCAAGCAAACCAAGGTCAGCAGCAGACAATCGCTTTCCACCCAATAGTGCCGGTTTCCCTTTGGCCAATGATTCCCCGGCGTGACGGACATGTTGCCCTGTGCGTTGACCAGGAGGAATGACGAGCACATTACCGTCAAGGCAGACATCTTCCTGCATGATTACAGTGTCCGCGCCGGTTGGAAGCACCGCTCCTGTCATGATCCTTACAGCCTCCCCGCGCTCAAGCGCATTCGGGAAGATTTTCCCAGCCAATGCCGTTCCGATGATGCTCAGGCGCGTTTCAGTCTGGTCCGAAAGGTCGGCAGAACAAACGGCGTAACCGTCCATCGCCGAGTTGTCGAAAGGAGGAATGTCAAGGGTCGCGCAGACGCTGCTCTTCAGAACACGACCCAAGGCCTGATGAAGCGGTACGGTTTCGGAATCGGAAACTGGAACAAGTTCGGCAAGCATGGTTTGACGCGCCTCGGAGACGCTGAGTACGGAAGTACTAAACATCGATCTTGCCTCACATGATGTAATTGGCTGCTCATTATGCATTAAACTGGAACGCATTCTCTCGGCAGAATAGTCCGTTCGTTGACCGTTTTCATTTACGGGGGGAGGATGAAGAAGTTCTCCGTTTTATTCGTCTGCATGGGAAACATTTGCCGTTCGCCAACAGCAGAAGCGGTGTTTCGCCATTCCATTGTTCAAAATGCTCTTGAGGATTTCATCGAGGCCGATTCGGCAGGCACCGAAGCCTATCATGTCGGTGATGCGCCAGACATCAGGGCGCGACAGACGGCGCTTAAACGCGGTTACGACATGTCCGGTATTCGGGCCAGACAGATTACACCAAGCGATTTCAAACGTTTTGATTTGATTCTGGCAATGGATAATCGTGTTTTGGCAGCGCTCCGTCCTCTATGCCCATCAGAATACGCTGACCGTCTGAAACCCTATGTGACATATGCTTTGAAATATACGGTGGAAGGGGTTCCCGACCCGTACTATGGTGGCTCCGGTGGCTTCGAACGCGTTCTCGATCTGATCGAGGACGTTACCGGTGGCCTGATTGAAACCCTGAAGAAGCGTATCGATAGACAAAAAAATCGGGGCGCTGCGCGCGCCCCGATTTGAGTCAGTCAAATTTCAATTGATCAGTTGCTGTGCTTTGTCTCAACCATGACCAACGGCTCAGCCTCAACC
>CAYUYI010000027.1:11781-13418 GCA_964448995.1 uncultured Propionivibrio sp.
GGCGTTGGAGTTCCCTTGAACCAGGCCATAATCTTGGAAATGAAACCGCCTTCATTCGAAGCCGTACGCTCCCGATTCCGCTCGGGAACGATGGGAGCTGGCTGATCTGGGGTAATGCCCTTGATCGCGGCTTCCTGACGCGGAGCCTTGACTTCATTCTTGCTACCGGCAGCCTGTTTGGCGGCCTCATCAGCGGGGGCGTCGACCATTTTGTAAGAAGGCTGAGACATATCTTCCAGATTCAACTCGTCATGACGCAGGCGCAGGATCGAATGTTGCGGTGTCTCCAGGTGAATGTTGGGGATCAACAGGATGTTGACTTTGTGACGCAACTCGATGGCCTGAATATCCTGACGCTTTTCATTAAGCAGGAAGGTGGCAACATCGACCGGCACTTGCGTGTGCACTGCCGCCGTGTTGTCTTTCATTGCTTCTTCTTCGAGGATGCGAAGAATGTGGAGCGCAGCCGACTCCGCACTACGGATGTGCCCCGTGCCGGAACAGCGGGGGCAGGGGATATAGCTGGTCTCTGCGAGCGCCGGGCGCAAGCGCTGGCGCGACAGTTCCATCAGGCCGAAGCGGCTGATCTTGCCCGTCTGAACACGGGCCCGATCAAAACGCAGGGATTCACGCAGGCGGTTCTCTACTTCGCGCTGGTTCCGTGCGCTTTCCATATCGATGAAATCGATGATGATGAGGCCGCCCAGATCGCGCAGACGCAGTTGCCGAGCCACTTCCTCCGCTGCTTCGAGGTTGGTCTTGAACGCGGTTTCTTCGATGTCGGCGCCGCGCGTCGAGCGACCTGAGTTGACGTCGACGGAGACCAACGCTTCCGTATGGTCGATCACGATCGCCCCACCCGAAGGCAGCGTGACCTGGCGAGAATAGGCAGATTCGATTTGGTGCTCGATCTGGAAACGCGAAAAAAGCGGCACGTCGTCGCGATAGCGTTTGATGCGATTGACGGTTGCCGGCATCACGTGGCTCATGAACTGCTGCGCTTGCTCGAAAACGTCGTCAGTATCGATCAGGATTTCGCCGATATCCGGTTGAAAATAGTCGCGGATTGCGCGAATCACCAGACTACCTTCCTGGTAGATGAGGAAGGCACCACTTTGCTGGTTGGCCGCGCCTTCGATAGCCTTCCACAACTGCATCAGGTAATTAAGATCCCATTGCAGTTCTTCGGGGCTGCGACCAATGGCAGCAGTGCGTGCGATCAGACTCATACCCGATGGCACTTGCAGTTGATCCATTACATCGCGTAGTTCGGCGCGCTCGTCCCCTTCGACACGACGCGAAACGCCACCCCCACGGGGGTTGTTGGGCATCAACACCAGGTAGCGGCCGGCGAGGCTGATGAAAGTGGTCATCGCCGCACCTTTGTTACCACGCTCGTCCTTGTCGACCTGAACGATCAGTTCCTGGCCTTCGCGCAACGCTTCTTTGATGGTAGCGCGACCGGCCTCAACGCCGGGTTGAAAATACGAACGTGAGATTTCCTTGAAAGGCAAAAAACCATGGCGCTCGGCACCATAGTCAACGAAAGCGGCTTCGAGACTGGGCTCGATGCGGGTAATCACCGCCTTGTAGATGTTGCTTTTCTTCTGTTCCTTGGCGGCCGATTCAATGTCGAG
>CAYUYI010000028.1:0-13364 GCA_964448995.1 uncultured Propionivibrio sp.
TCCACCTTGGCGATAGCGCCGTGCATGCGCTGCACCAACTCGACCTCGCCATCGATGCCGGGGAATACGTCGCGGTCATGGGGCCGTCCGGCTCGGGCAAATCGACGCTGCTCAATCTGCTGGGCTTGCTCGACCATCCCAACGCCGGCAGCTACCATCTGGAGGGCCGCGACGTCACGACCTTGTCGCCGGAGGAACAGGCCCGCGTGCGCAGCGAACGCATCGGTTTCGTTTTTCAGAGTTTCCATCTGGTCCCGCGCCTCACCGCGGCAGAAAACATCGCGCTGCCGATGACGCTTGCCGGCATTGCCCCGGAGGAACGGCATCGTCGTGTCAAGCAGGCGCTCGACGACTATGGGCTGGCAAACCGCGCCAATCACCGCCCCAACGAGCTTTCCGGCGGGCAACGCCAGCGGGTGGCCATCGCCCGCGCCACCATCATGCAACCGGCAATGATTCTCGCCGACGAGCCGACCGGCAACCTCGACCGGGCCACCGGCGAGGAAGTGATGCGCTTGCTCGAGGAACTGAATGGCCACGGCGTGACGCTCATCATCGTTACCCACGACCTGGCCCTCGGGGCCCGCGCCCGTCGGCAACTCCACATGGAAGACGGCGAATTGCGGCGGGACACATGCGCGCGCCCGACCTGATCCGCTTCGCCCGCGACGCCGCTTCGGGCAGCCCGTTGCGCACGTTTCTCTTGGTGCTGGCCATGGCCATCGGCGTCGCCGCCGTGGTGGTGCTGACCGCGCTGGGGGACGGCGCACGCCGCTACGTCGTCGGCGAATTTTCCTCGCTCGGCACCAATCTCGTGATCGTTTTGCCCGGCCGTTCGCAGACCGGTGGATTCAGCCCGGGCAACGCCATCACCAGCACGCCGCGCGACCTCACGCTCGACGATGCGCAATCGCTGCAACGGGCCAGCGCCGTCCGGCGCGTCGCACCGCTGCTGATCGGCACCTCCGAAATCAGTTTCGGCGGCCGGTTGCGCGAGGTCATGGTGGCCGGCACCGTTTCGCAATACATCGAACTCCGGGTGCTGAAGCTCGCCCAAGGTCGTTTTCTCAATGAGGGTGATTGGCGCCGCGGTGCGCCCGAAGCGGTGATCGGCGCCAAAATCCGCGACGAAGTCTTCGGCAGCGAACCGGCACTCGGTCAGCTCATTCGCCTCGGGGACCGGCGCTTTCGCGTGGTCGGCGTCATGGCGTCGACAGGCCAGGGGCTGGGCATGAATACCGACGAAGTTGTTTTCGTGCCGGTCGCCACGGCACAGGCCATGTTCAACAGCAATACGCTCTTCCGTGTGCTCATCGAGGCACACAATCGCGATGCCATCGACGCGGCCAAGAGTCAGGCGAGTGAAATCCTCAAGTTGCGCCATGAGGGCGAAGAAGATGTGACAGTCATCACCCAGGATGCGGTGCTGGCCACCTTCGACAAGTTGCTGGGCACGCTGACGCTGGCCGTCGCCGGCATTGCGGCCATCAGCCTGGCCGTCGCCGGGATTCTGGTAATGAACGTGATGTTGGTTTCGGTGACGCAACGCACGGCGGAAATCGGGCTGCTGAAGGCACTCGGCGCCACCGGGAACACCATTCGAACCGCCTTCCTGACCGAGGCGGCCTTGCTTTCCATGGCCGGGGCGGCGATCGGCTATCTGCTGGGTCAGGGCGGGGCTTTCGCGCTGCGCCTGCTGTACCCCGCCTTTCCGGCCTATCCACCGGAGTGGGCGGTGCTTGCCGGGCTCGGCACGGCATTGGTCACCGGCATTCTCTTCGGCGTCCTGCCGGCACGCCAGGCCGCTCGCCTCGATCCCGTACAATCGCTGGCCAAGCGGTGAGGCCATGATCCGCCCGTCCGATTCGATTCATCTGGCCTGGCGCGCGATCACCGCTCACCGGTTGCGCAGTTTCCTGACCCTGCTCGGCATCGCCATTGGCATCGCCGCAGTGATCCTGCTCACATCGATCGGCGAGGGCATCCATCGTTTCGTGCTGTCGGAGTTCACCCAGTTCGGAACCAATCTCGTCAGCGTTGCGCCGGGCAAGGTGAAAACCTCCGGGCCGGCGCCCTCGGGCATTCCGAGTTCGGTCCGCCCGCTAACGCTCGACGACGCCCGGGCGCTCGAACGCCTGCCGCACATCACCGGCATGAGCGCCATCGTCTGGGGCAATACGGAAGTCCGGGGCAACGGCCGCTTGCGCCGCACGACCGTCAACGGCGTGACCCCGGACATGTTGCAGGTTTACCAGATGCGTATCGGCAGCGGACAGTTCCTGCCGTTTGAGGATTCGGAAAACGCCCGCGCCTTCGTCGTGCTCGGATCCAAACTGAAGACCGAACTGTTCGGTGCCGAGAACCCGCTCGGCGCGCGCGTCACCGTCGGCCATCTGCAATTCCGCGTCATCGGCGTGCTCGAGTCGAAAGGGCAGTTTCTCGGCATCGACCTCGACGATGCCGCCTATATCCCGACCGCCCGCGCGCTCGAACTCTACAACCGCGACGGCATGATGAAGATCGACCTCTCCTACGAAGAAGGCATCGCGGCAACACGCATCGCCACGTCGATCGTCGCCACCCTCAAGGCCCGCCACGGCCGCGAGGACTTCACGCTGACGACGCAGGAGGACATGCTGCGCACGCTGTCGAACATCCTCGACATTCTGACCATGGCCGTCGGCGCACTCGGCAGTATCTCGCTGCTGGTCGGCGGGGTCGGCATCGTTACCATCATGACCATCGCCGTCACCGAACGGACCAGTGAAATCGGCCTGCTCGTCGCCCTCGGCGCACCGCGACGGACAATTCTTGGCCTGTTCCTCGGCGAAGCCGTCGCGCTGTCTGCGCTCGGCGGCGCCTTCGGACTGGCGCTCGGCGCCGGTTTGGCCCAACTGATTCATCTGCTGGTCCCCGCCCTGCCGGTGCATACGCCGCTGGCGTTCGTGGTGCTGGCGGAATTGGTCGCCATGGCGATCGGACTGCTCGCCGGCGTCCTGCCGGCGCGCCGTGCCGCACGGCTCGACCCGGTTGATGCGCTGCGCGCCGAGTAGGCCGAAAACAAACCAATTTTTCTGCCTCAGACCCGTTCGAAACGGACCGGGTAGACCTATAATGCGCGATTGAATTGGGGGACCGTCTCCGGCACGCGACAACAAAAAAGAAGCTGCCCGACGGAAATCATTGACATTGTTTGCCGGCGTGACCAGAACAATGCATCAGCTTGAAACCGATATCCGTAGCCGCCTGCTCTCGGCCCGTTTGCCGGTCATGCCCCAGATTCTTCTCAAATTGGTGGAAACCTGCCAGTCCGATGACGCAGGCATGAGCACACTGGCCAACCTGATTGCCAGCGATCCCGGATTGACCAGCAAGGTACTCGCTGTCGCCAACAGCTCGGCCTATCACCGCGGCGGCCGACCGGCCGGACTGGAAGCCGCGCTTGCGACACTCGGCACAAACATGATCCGCACCCTCGTCATCAACGAGTCGGTGATGCAGGTTTTCAACCACCTCACGCATGCCAACGGGACCGATCTGCGTGCCTTCTGGAAACACTCGCTGACCGTCGCTACGCTGGCCCGGGAAATCGCCGCCAAGGTCAGCTACAGCAACCCGGAAGAAGCCTATCTGGCCGGACTGCTGCACGACATCGGCCGCCTGGCACTGCTGGCCACGGCAACCAAGGAATATGCTTTCATTTTCTTCGCACGGGACGACGACAAGCTGGGCGACATCGAACATAACCTGCTCAACGTGACACACACCGAGGCCGGTGCAATCCTCGCCGATCGCTGGAACCTCGACTCGTTCCTCGCCGACAGTGTGCTCTACCATCATGAACCGGCCGCCCACCTTGGCAACGCCCATCCGCTGGTCCGCATCATGGTCCTCGCCCACCTCGCCGCCGACCGTCGCGAGGACGACCCGGCACTGAGCGTGGCGGCGACAGCCAGCCGCCTCAACCCGGACGAGATCCCTGCGCTGCTGGTGTCGAGCCGCGCCAAGGTGGCCGAATGTGCCGAGATGCTCGGCATCGATCTCGCCGGCGCCGACGATCTTTCCCTCCCCATCGACGGTTGGGAAATCGCCGGTCGCCTGGCCAGCCTCGAAGAAGCGCACGCACGCCCGGCAACGGCGGACGACGACAGCACGGCCCCCCCGCTCGCGCCTCAGGAGCGCGCGCGCCGTGCGCTCGCCGAGGAGGTTGGCACGACCGCCATCGCCTCGGCGTTGAGCATGTCGCTGGCACAGACCCGGCACGACGAACACGAAACGCTCGCGGCAATCGCCCACTCGGCGCGCATCCTATTCGGATTCCACGACATTATCGTTTTCCGTAAGAATGCCGCCGGCGATGCATTGGTCGGCGCGCCGCCTACGCCCCAGGCGCAACGCACAACCGGATTTTCGATCCGGCTCGACGGTGACACCCGACTGTCACGAGCGGCGCAGGGGCAACAGGTCCTGTTTGCGACACGCACGCAGGAACCCGGCGACCTCGCCGAAAGCCAGCTGATGCGGCTGTTCGAGTGCGACGGACTGATCGCACTGCCGTTGAAGCAGGCGGATGAATACGATGGCATGCTGATCGGCGGCATCGGCGCCTGGCAAATGGCGTCGCTGCAAGACCGCGAACGTTTTCTGCGCGCTTTCGGTGAGCAAGCTTTGGCGGCATTGCGCGCCGGGCGTACAACCGTCACGGGCCAGACGCCCCCGGCGCCACGGACCGACGCCGCAGAAGTGCCGCGCAAAATCGTTCATGAAAGCAACAACGCCCTGTCGATCATCAAGAACTACCTGAGCGTGCTGGACGGCAGACTTGGAAAGCAACAGGTCGATGCCAAGGAAATCGCCATCCTGCACGAAGAAGTCGACCGCGTCGGACGCATCATCAACGGACTCGGCAGCCCATCCCGTACGCCGTCTCCGCTCGTTACCGATATCGACACGACCATCCGCAATGTCGTCCAACTGTTCCGCGACACGGCGCCCTCGCCACGATCAACGCAGGTTTTCGCAGACACGCAGGAAACGCCCTGCGAGATCGCCTGCGCGCCGGAATCGCTCAAGCAGATTCTGATCAATCTCGTCAAAAATGCCATCGAGGCCATGCCGGAGAATGGCGAAATTCGTGTGATCAACAACGGGCTGGTCAATCGCGACGGCCGACTCTACGGCGAACTTTGCGTCCGCGACAACGGCCCGGGCATCCCGCGCCCACTGCTGGCCACGCTGTTCTCGCCGGTGCGGACCACCAAGGGCAACGCCCACCAGGGGCTGGGCCTGCATATCGTTCACGACCTCGTCAAACAGTCGCATGGCCTGATCTCCTGCCGTAGCAGCCAACAGGGGACGGCTTTCGAAATCCTCTTCCCCGCACATTCGCTCTCTCACGAGAAATCCGCCCGAGACACCGCGCCATGATTCATACGATTTCCGCACAGGATTCTGTTGCCTTCGAGGAAGCGCTCGGAACGCGCAATCAGGCACAACCGTTATCCGCCACGGCCGCCACACCGCGCCTGCTGCTCGTCGATGACGAACCGATGATGCTGCACAGCCTGCTCGCGTTGCTTGAAGACGAAGGCTACCAGTTGACGACGGCATCGAGCGGTGCCGAAGCTTTCGCGCTACTGGAACAACGGCAATTCGACCTGGCGCTGCTCGATTTGCGCCTGCCCGATTGCAGCGGCCATGACATCATGGATTACATCAACACCGCAGCCCTTGACACCAAGATCATCGTCCTCAGCGGCGAATCGGGGATCGAAGGGGCCGTCGGCGCACTCAAGCGCGGGGCCTATGATTACCTGCGCAAACCGTATGCGCGCGACGAACTGCTGAAGACCATTGCACACGCCCTCAAGCAGCGGCATCTCGAAAGCGAAAACCAGAGAATTTCATGGCAGTTGGAGTGCTCGGAAAAGCTCTACCGTTATCTGGTCGACAGTTCACCTGACATCATCTATACGCTCGACCCGGAGGGTCGCTTTACGTTCGTCAATCATCGCGTCGAGAAATTGCTCGGTTATTCGCAGGAGGCGCTGATTGGGCAGCACTACGCTCAACTCGTTCACGAAGAAGATCTCGAGCGTGCCCGCTACGTCTTTAACGAGCGCCGGGTCGGCGAACGTGCCTCGCGCAACATCGAACTCCGCTTGAAAAGCGTGAATGGCGACGCGCCGGACCGGACCTTCGAGCATACGTTCATGACCATCTCTTTCAATTCGATGGGCATGTATTCCCGCGATCACACGGATCAGAAACGCGAGTTTTTCGGCACCTACGGTGTGGCACGCGACATCACTGAGCGCAAGCGCGCCGAGGAGCTTATCTCCTACCAGGCCTATCACGACATCCTCACCGACCTGCCCAACCGTATTCTGTTCAAGGACCGCCTGGGTCTGGCGATGATTCAGGCACAACGCAAGTGCGCTGATGTTGCCGTCATGTTCATCGACCTCGATCGCTTCAAACTGGTCAATGACACGCTCGGCCACGTCAAAGGCGACGAACTGCTTCAGCAGGTGGCGGGCCGCCTCAAGGACTGCCTGCGCAAGAGCGATACGCTGGCCCGTCTGGGCGGCGACGAATTCACCGTCGTCCTGCCTGAATTGCACCATCGCCGCGATGCGGAAATCATTGCCGGAAAGTTTCTCGAGACGCTGCAACAACCGTTCTTCGTCGACGGCAGCGAGCTCTACATCTCGGCTAGCATCGGGATTGCCGTCTATCCGCACGACGGCGAATCGATCGACACGCTCTTGCGCCACGCCGACATCGCCATGTACCACGTCAAGGGTCAGGGCAAGAACAACCATGCCTTCTTCGAAGCGTCGATGCTGGCCGCCACCTACCAGAAGGTCGTGCTGGAGAAAAACCTGCGCCATGCGCTCGAACGTCACGAGCTGGAAATGTACTACCAGCCGCATTTCGACTGCCAGAGTGGCGAAATCGTCGGCGCCGAGGCGCTGATGCGCTGGAACCATCCGGAGCGCGGGCTGATCAGCGCGGGCGAGTTCCTGCCGTTCGCCGAAGAGAATGGGCTGATGATTCCGCTCAGCAACTGGATGCTGAACGCCGTCTGCCGCGACCTGCTCCGCTGGAAAGCCGCGGGGATCGGGCACCTGCCGCTTTCTTTCAACATCTCGCCGCAATACCTCGACCATCGGGACTTTTTCGCCGGGATAAGCAATACGCTCGCCCATCATGGTATTTCACCGTCCCAGATCGAGGTCGAGATCACCGAAAACCTGTGCATCCGGAGTCCGCAGCATGCCATCGACCAGCTCAACAAGCTGTGCGCCTGTGGCGTCAGTGTTGCCATCGATGACTTCGGCACCGGCTATTCGTCGCTCTCCTACCTGCACCGCTTCCCGGTTCATACCATCAAGATCGATCAGGCGTTCGTGCGTGCCATCGATGATGCCGACGGCCACTACCCGGTCATTCTTGCCATCATCTCGATCGCCCGTGGACTGGGTCTGCGCCTGATCGCGGAGGGGGTCGAAACCGAAACGCAGATCGCGTATCTCGAACGCAATGGTTGCACGACGATCCAGGGTTATTTCTACTCGCCGGCAATTTCGTGCGCCCAGTTCATCCGCTTGCTGCAGGAGCGCCAGGCTCGACGGGCGTAATTACCCCGGACGCCGGTTGACCAGCGCGATCCCGGAGCAGACGAGCAGCAGCGCCAACAGGTTCTTCCATTCGAGAATGGATTCGTTGAGAAAGAGCGCGGAAAGGGCTGCGCCGAAAATCGGCACCAGAAAATTAAAGACGCTGACCATGCCAACGCCGTTGTATTTGAGCAGAACGCTCCACAACGACTGAGCCACCGAGGAATTGAACACGAGGAAGGCCATCACCCAAAACGCGCTTTGTGTCGGTGCCGCCAGATGCCCGCCCAAAGCAAAACCGACAAGCAATAGCACTGCGCCGCCGATCAGCAACTGATATCCGGTCATGATGGCTGAATCGAGCGTCTGTGAAACGTGTTTGCCGTAAACCATGCCGGAAGCCATCAGAAAGGCCGCGAACAGGACGGCGCCGTCACCCATGAGCGAGAAACGGAAATCCAGCAATTGTGGGTTGAAGTTGACCGCCAGCACGCCCAGGAAGCCGACCACGCAGCCAGCCATCTTGTTGAGGGTCAGACGGTCGCCACGAACGAGATAGTGCGCCAGCAGCACGCCGAAAAACGAAACCGAACCGTTGAGCACCGAGCCTTTGACCCCGGTCGTATTGGCCAGTCCAACGTAGAAGAAAAAATAATGAATGCTGGTCTGCAACAAGCCAAGTTGCGTCACGTCCCGCCACTGACGGGCAGATAGCCGCGATAACGGCTTACCGGTCGCGACCGTGAATCCGAGCAGCACGACCCCGGCGAGAAAGAAGCGCCAACCCGCAAACAGCAACTTGGACGGGATATCTTCCCTCGCCACTTCAAACAACGCGTAACCGCCCTTGATTGCCGGATAGGAACTTCCCCAGAACAAGCAACACAGCGTTGCCAAGGCAAACACCACTTTGCGATCAGTGAAAAAAGGATGGGGCGCTCGAGCCTGCGTATTCAAGGATAGACCCTTACAGAAATAAAAAAACCGACGCCACGGGCAACAACTTTATCGAGGAGGAGTCAGCCCGTTAGCGTGACGCCGGCGGAAACCGTCGAATTGACGCACATTATCCCCGCCGGAAAAAACACAATCAATTGTATCAAACACACCTTATTGATAAGATTTTAATATTAAAAAGGAGAACGCATGGATTTCCGGCAATTCCGATATTTCGTGACGACGGCCGAGGAACTGCATATGGCCCGCGCCGCGGAACGCCTCGGGATCGCCCAGCCGGCGTTAAGCCAGCAAATCAAGTCGCTCGAAACACAACTCGGCACCCGCCTCTTCCTCCGCACCAAACGGCGGATCGAACTCACGGATGCCGGCTTGGCGCTTTTCCAGGAAGCCCGGAACGTGCTGGAACACGCCGAACGTGCTGTGCGCCTCGCGCGCGATATCGGGCGAGGCGAAGCCGGGCACATTGACATCGGCATCGTCGGGTCGGCCATGTTCGACCGCCCGTTTCCACTACTGCTGACGGCCTTTCGCAAGGAGCGTCCGGAAGTCCGATTGGCCGTGCACGAACTGCCGATTCTGCAGCAGATCGAAGCGCTACCCAACCGCGGACTCGATATCGCCATCGTTCGCTCGCCGTTGCCCCAAGTATTACTGGATGAAGTCGATCATTTCGTACTGTCGCGACAGCGCTTGCTGGTTGCGATTCCGCTCAGCCACCCGCTTGCCAAGACACCGTCGATCTCGCTCTCCGATCTCGCCGACGACGATTTCCTGTCGTTTCTCGACCCAGAGGGCATTGGGCTCGGCCATGACCTGCTTGAGTTCTGCCGCCAGGCGGGGTTCACCCCTCGCATCACCCAGCACGTCACGGAGGTCGGCACGATGGTCAGTCTGATCGCCGCCGGGTTCGGCGTCAGTCTGCTTGCCGATATCCTGACGCCGATCCAGTTTCCGGGCGTATGCTATGTGCCGCTACGACAGGCATACCATTCCCAATTGGTCGTCGTTCATCGCCGCTTCGAGCGCTCGGCTGCCGTACAGGCGCTGATCGATGGCCTGCGCTCGATCGCCCGCCCCGGCACCCAAGACGAACCCGCCCACGATATGCCTGTCCAATCCCCAAACCACACACAGCCAAACCGCCATGACTGAAAAATCGATCGTCATTTACCACAACAGCCGTTGCTCAAAGAGTCGCTCGGTCTGTACGCTCGTCAGCGAACGAAGAATAGACGCCAAAATCGTCGAATACCTCGAGACGCCGCCGAACAAGGCGGAATTGCGCGCACTGCTGCACAAGCTTGGCATGAAACCGGGCGAACTCGTCCGGCGCGGCGAGCGTATTTATCAGGAAACCTATGCCAACCGGGAGATGAGCGACGAGCAATGGCTCGATGCCTTGGTTGCGCATCCGATCCTGATCGAGCGGCCGATCGTGGTTTGCGGCGAGCGGGCGGTCATCGGACGTCCGCCCGAAAAAGTGCTGACGCTGATCGACGCCGAACGCTGAAGCTGACCGTCATGGCGCGCTGGGTCTTCGGGGTTCTGTCGCTGATGCTGCTCTGGCCCTCCGCCAGGGCAGAACCGCCGACGAAGGGAGAGACCTGGCGAATCAGCACACGGGAGGGCGTGACGCTCCCCACCTATGCCTATTGGCGTGACGATGCGGTCGCGACACTTGTGCTCTACTCCGGCGGTGGCGGCGGTTATGGACAGATCAACGCCGAGGGCTGGCCGACGTCGGGTAACTTCCTGATCCGCAGCGCCAGTCACTGGGCAAAACACCCCTTCAATCTGGTGATGGTCGGCCGCCCTTCCGACGGCATCGATCTGGAAAACGGCGACAACCGGACAGGTGAACAACATGCCACCGATAACCGAATTCTGCTCCGTGCCATTCGACAACGCGCTCTACCGCCGATCTGGCTGATCGGCACCAGCATGGGTACCATTTCGGCAACCGCAGCGGCGATTCAGGACCAGGAAAACAACGTTGCCGGACTTGTCCTCACCTCGTCGATCACCGGCTATAAAATTCCAGGAGCGGTGCCCAAGCAAGACGTGTCGGCCATTCGCGTTCCAGTGCTCGTCTTCCATCACGAATACGATGCCTGCAAACACTGTCAGGCTCACGAAGCCAGGTCAATGACGGAGAAATTCACCCACGCCCCCATCCGGAAGGCTCTGATCGTCAACGGCGGCGCGGGCGCAACGGGGAATCCTTGCGGCGCATTTCATCACCACGGCTATGTCGGCATGGAACAGGACGCAGTGAATCAGATCGCGGCCTGGATTCGCCAACCGAGCGAATGATGCCCGACACGTCGGAACAGACGATCTTCCTGCACCCACAGGCGCCCCCCAAACCGGGCTATGGGCAACCCTGCAATGGTTGCGGCGTCTGCTGCGCGGCCGAACCCTGCCCGATCGGTCGTCTGCTTTTCCGACGAAACCATGGCGCATGCCCGGCGTTGTCTTGGGCGAACGGGCGATACGCTTGCGGACTGGTCACGCAGCCTTCGCACTATTTGCCCTGGCTACCGGTTCGCTGGCAATACATCGCAGGCCGGATCTGTCGTCGCTGGATCGCCGCCGGCAAGGGTTGTGATTCGACCGCGGTCCCGATGTGAACTACGGGGCGCCCACGGGAGCGGACTTGTTCAGAAAACGCCCGCGAAGGACAATGACGCTTTTAGGTGAGGGACGACAATGACCGGTGGCGGATGGAGTTGCCCGCACGAACTTGACGGCCACTGCAGCAAGGTCAACAACCTGCCGTGCGATCCAGGCATGAAGGGCTGCCAGCTCTACGGCCGCTATGTCTTTTTCGATGACAGCAAGAACACGCGAATCGAGCAACGCCGGGCACACGAGGCCCGCACCCAGAACACCACGGAAAAATCGGATTAGGCATGCGGCTCGATGATCAGGATGAGAGCAATAACGTCGAAGACCGGCGCGGTGAAAATTACGGTGGCGGTGGTTTCGGAAACGGTTTCGGCTTCGGCCGCGGCAGCATGGGCATCGGCACGCTCATCGCTGCGCTGGCGGCCAGTTATTTTTTTGGCATTGATCCGCTGACCCTGCTTGGTCTTGTCTCCAACTTTCAGACGCCCCCCGCAGCCCACGTTTCCGCCCACAAGCCGCCCGCCGAAGATCCGGCCGCCCGTTTCGTTGCGAAGATCCTGGCCAGTACCGAATCGACTTGGGATCAGATCTTCCGCGAAAACGGCGAACGTTACGTACGCCCCAAGCTTGTCCTGTTCTCGGGGGCGACGCCCACGGCTTGCGGTACCGGACAGTCCGCTATGGGGCCGTTCTATTGCCCGGCCGACCAGCGCGTCTATATTGACCTTGCGTTCTATCGTGACCTGCGGCAACGCTTTCACGCACCGGGCGAGTTCGCCCAAGCCTACGTCATCGCGCATGAAGTCGGTCATCACGTACAGCATCTGCTGGGTATTTCTGAAAAAGTTCAGCGCGCGCAGCAAGGCACCACTCGCGCGCGCGCCAATGCCCTGTCCGTGCGCCTTGAATTGCAAGCCGATTGTTTCGCCGGCGTATGGGGTCACCGTGCGGATGCGGCAAAACACATCATCGAGCCGGGTGAAGTTGAACAGGCGCTGACCGCCGCTTCTGCCATCGGCGATGACCGACTGCAACAACAATCGCAGGGGCGCATCGTGCCGGAATCCTTCACTCACGGCACATCGGCGCAACGCGTGCGCTGGTTCAAGCGCGGCATGGAAAGCGGAGACATTCGGCGGTGCGATACCTTCAAAACGGCTTCGCCATGAGATTTCCCCTTTTCTCAGCCACCATTCGACGGATGGCATGCCTGCTGCTCACACTGATGCCATCGCTGGGTTTCTCGTTACCGCTTGAATCCCGCGTGCCCGGCGGCATCGCTCTCGTTCGGCTGGGCAGCGCCGCACCCGCCAGCCCCGCCCCGCGGGCCTGGCTGGACGAACAGCCGATCTGGGTCGCACGCCACGACACCGAATGGATCGCCATCGTCGGCATCGGCCTGGATACGCCTGCCGGCAGCCGGGAACTGCGCGTTGAGGGGGCAACCATCCCGACTCGGATTCGCTTCGAGATCGGCCACAAACACTACCCCGAACAGCACATCACGCTCAAGGAGCGTGGCAGGGTTCGCCTCTCACCGGAAAACGAGGTGCGAGCCGAGCGGGAAATTGCCCGCATCCAGCAACTCAAACGCCACTGGCGCGATGCTGACGAAACCGACAGCAATTTCAGGCAACCGGCCGAAGGACGCCTGTCCAGCCATTTTGGACTGCGCCGTTTCTTCAACGGCGAAGCGCGCGCACCACACAACGGACTTGATCTCGCGGTTCCGCGAGGAACGCCGGTCGCTGCCAGCGCGGCCGGTTCGGTGCTGGGCATCGATGACTATTTTTTCAATGGCAAAACCGTCTTTGTTGATCACGGTAACGGACTCATCACCATGGTTTGTCACCTCGACCGCATCGATGTTCAGGTCGGCGAGATTGTGCGATCGGGACAACGACTGGGACTATCCGGCATGACCGGCCGGGCCAGCGGACCACACTTACACTGGAGTGTCGTCCTCAACGGCGTCATGGTCGACCCCGCACTGTTCCTGAAGTAATCCACCCCGGCCCGCCCCCCTAATGATCGCGACTATCGTCGCGAGGGCGCGATGCGCCCCGTGCGAAACCACAGTCACGCCCAAAAACCGCGACAAACACACCGGACAAACCCTTTGCAAATAAAAATTATTTTCATTTATAATGAGAT
>CAYUYI010000029.1:0-13329 GCA_964448995.1 uncultured Propionivibrio sp.
TCGATCATCGTGCCGACCATGTAGTCGACCGTGGCCTTGCGCTCGGCGAAGACAGCTTCCGCAGTATCACGGATGAGCTTGGCCTGCAGGTTGAATTCACGCACGGTGCCGACCAGCGGAATCATGATCTCGACCTTCGGCGTAATGCCTTGCGCCTTGCTGTTGAGCGCCGCTTCGATGATCGCACGCGCCTGCATTTCGGTGATTTCCGGATAGGTGATACCGAGGCGGCAGCCACGGTGGCCCATCATCGGGTTGGCTTCGTGCAGGTCGTCCACGCGGTGCTTGATTTCCTCGTAGGACATGCCCATTTCCTTGGCCATTTCGCGCTGAGCCGGCTCGTCGTGCGGCAGGAACTCGTGCAGCGGCGGATCCAGCAGACGAACGGTCACGGGCAGGCCGTCCATCGCCTTGTAAATGCCTTCAAAGTCGCCACGCTGCATCGGCAACAACTTGGCCAGCGCCTTGCGGCGACCAGCTTCGTCATGCGCCAGAATCATTTCACGGACGGCCTTGATACGGTCACCTTCGAAGAACATGTGTTCGGTACGGCACAGGCCGATACCGACGGCACCGAAGTTACGGGCGACGCGAGCATCTTCCGGGGTGTCAGCGTTGGCGCGGATGGCCAGACGCTTGTGCTTGTCGGCAAGTTCCATCAGTTTGCCGAAGTCACCGGAAAGATCGGCATCCATGGTCGGAATCTTGCCTTCGTAGACTTGGCCCTTCGAACCATTGAGCGAAATCCAGTCGCCTTCCTTATAGACCACGCCACCGACCGTCATCGTGCGGGCCTTCGGATCGACACGAACCGAACCGGCACCGGAGACGCAGCACTTGCCCATACCGCGCGCCACCACGGCTGCGTGCGAGGTCATGCCGCCGCGCGCGGTCAGGATGCCCTTGGCGACAGCCATGCCGCGCAGGTCTTCCGGCGAGGTTTCCTGGCGAACCAGGATGACGTCCTTACCCTGGGCGACCCATTCTTCGGCCTCGTCGGCGAAGAACACGATCTGGCCCGTTGCGGCGCCCGGCGAAGCCGGCAGGCCGTTGGCGATGGTCTTGGCCTTCTTGATGGCGGCCGCATCGAACACCGGGTGTAGGAGTTCATTGAGACGGTCAGCACCGACGCGCATCAGCGCGGTCTTTTCGTCGATGAACCCCTGTTGCAGCATTTCCACCGAGGTACGCACCAGCGCGGCGCCAGTACGCTTGGCGGAACGGGTTTGCAGCATCCAGAGCTTGCCTTCCTGGATGGTGAACTCGATGTCCTGCATGTCCTTGTAGTGATTTTCCAGCGCGGTCTCGGTCTTGATCAGCTGAGCATAAATCTCCGGCATGATCTCTTCGAGCGACGGGTACTTGGTGGCGCGATCGGCTTCGCTGACCTGAGCCAATTCGGCCCAACGACGCGAACCTTCAAGCGTGATCTGCTGCGGCGTACGGATACCAGCCACCACGTCCTCGCCCTGCGCGTTGATCAGGAATTCGCCGTTGAAGATATCTTCGCCGGTCGCGGCATCGCGGGTAAACGCCACGCCGGTACCGCTGTTGTCACCTAGGTTACCGAAGACCATCGACTGGACGTTGACGGCGGTACCCCAAGCGTCGGGGATATCGTTCATCTTGCGATAGAGCACCGCGCGATCGTTGTTCCAGCTCTGGAACACGGCCATCACGGCACCCCACAGTTGCTCCCACGGATCGTTCGGGAATTCGCGGCCGAGGCGGTTCTTCACCAGCGCCTTGAACTCGGCGACCATGTGCTTCAGGTCATCGACGGACAATTCGGTATCCAGTTCGACGCCCTTCTTTTCCTTGATTTCGTCGATGACGACTTCGAACGGATCGTGGTCTTCCTTCGACTCGGGCTTGAGGCCCATGACCACGTCGCCGTACATCTGGATGAAGCGGCGATAGGAGTCCCAGGCAAAACGCTCGTTGCCCGACTTCTTGGCCAGACCGGCCACGGCTTCGTCGTTCAGACCGAGGTTGAGAATGGTATCCATCATGCCCGGCATCGAAGCACGCGAGCCCGAACGCACGGAAACCAGCAGCGGATCGTTGGAATCGCCGAACGTCTTGCCCATTTCCTTCTCGACGAAGGCCACGCCCTGCTTGACTTCCGCTTCGATCAGCTTGCGCACATTATCCGCGCCCTGCTCGGTATACACCGTACAGGCATCGGTGGCGATGGTGAATCCGGGCGGCACGGAAATACCCAACCGGCACATTTCGGCCAGATTGGCACCCTTGCCACCCAGCGTATTCTTCATGTCGGCGGCACCGTCGGTTTGCGACGATCCAAAAACGTAAATCAACTTATTTGCCATGTTTCAACCCATGTAAAAGCGGACCAAGTCCGGTAATCAATCGCTGTGACCAGCAACCATTCCTGCAAAAAAGCAAAACGACTATTCTACCTTAATGACCGACATTCTGTATCCACTTTCGGCATGTGAAAACGACAATAGGGTTGCCAGATTGCCGCTCGAGAATGAAAAACGCTCACTATTTGGCCTAAAAACGTGACAGAATATCGCTGCAGCCGTTACAAACAATTCGGCCAACCCACTCAAAATAAAACATTTATTCTGACTTTTATGCCAATCGTATCGATCGACAACCGCCGCCTCTACCGCCAAATATCTGACCAAATCTGCCGGCTGATCGACTCCGGAGAGTACAAGCCGGGAGAGCGACTGCCTGCGGAACGTATCCTCGCCGAACAACTCAACGTGAGTCGACCGACCGTTCGCGAAGCGCTTATCGCCTTGGAAGTCGAAGGTCGCGTGGATATCCGCGGTGGAGCCGGCGTGTTCGTGCTTGACAACAAAGAGCGACAAACCGCTCCGACAGTTGCCGGCGCGGACGGAATGCCGATGCCGGGGCCATTCGAAGTGCTTTTCGCCCGCGATCTGATCGAACCGGAGGTCGCCGCCTTGGCCGCAAAAAACGCGACACCGAGCCAGTTGGCTGCGATTTCCCAAGCCATGGGTGAAATGGTCTGTTGCTCCGCCGCTGATCCGAAACGGCTCGAATACGACCGAAATTTCCATTTCGCCATGGCCGATGCGTCAGGCAATACAGCGTTGGTGCTGGCGATCCAAGCACTTTGGGCGCCTCGCGAACAGATCGTTTACATCCGCCTGGAAGATCATTTCCACAACGAACAGGTGTGGCAGCGCTCAATCCTTGAACATCGTGAAATTCTTGAGGCAGTCAAACGCAAAGATGCCAAAATGGCTCGGACGGCGATGCACCGTCACCTCAAGAATGCGCGATTGCGGTTTGCATCGAGCTGGCGTACCGAATAATTACTTCACGCCCTGCGACAATCGGCAGAATGTCGGCCCCTGACGGGCAGAGAGTTCTGCTAACCAGCGGGACATTTCCGCCCCCAACTCGTTGGCTACCAGAACAAGCGCGCCCACCCCACCCCGGGCATCCGGTGCCGTAGCCGACTGTTGAAGGATAAACCGCCGCTCCCCAAGCCGACGGCGCTTTCCATCCACCAGCAGCGCATCGGCCTGAATTACGCCTCGGCTGGATTCTCGCGTATCGAACACTTGTGAGAACTCTTGCAGATCCACGCGCAGCAGGCAATCGGCAACCGCACCACTGCTCATCATTGACGTTCCCAACTGTTGGCGCAGTCTTTGCGCCAACAGACTGGCGGGATTTGCCACCCAGCGACTATCCAGATATTGGCGTGATTTCAACGGATCGTCATACGCCAATCGATAATTGACACCCAGCGAATCGAACCACGGCGGCGAACGCACTTCCAGCACGACCGCAGCCCACCTTGCGTCCGCAGACGACACAGCCACCGGCAAACCGAAATCATAGACGACGGCAGGTGCAATGTTCTTTCCCCCAACGCAGGCGGACAAAACGAACACAAGGCCGGTCGTAATCCATGTCAGTAGGAGGCTGCGTCGATTCATGGCACGTCCTTACGATCCTGAGAAACAGAAAACCCGGCCTCCCCCGGCCCGGGTGCCGACCGACGGCCGCCAAAAATCAGACTCTGTGGCGACTCTTCCAACATTTGCAGCACCCGGTTAAGCTGCCGCGAAGTCGAGACCAGCTCTCCGGTCAACTCGTTCACCTTGGGGATCAGCGCTCCGGCACCACCAGTCACCGGATCACCCAAGGCCGTATCAAGTTTGTCACCAACGTCCTGCCAACGGGCCACGAGCCCGCGAGCCTCGACAAACAGTGGCGCGGCCTGCCCTGCTGCCTGCTCCGCCCGTTGCAATGTTGTCTGCAAACGATGAATATTCTCGGACGTCAGCAACTGGCGCAATTGCATTGAAGCTTCGCGCGCATTTCCACTGGCTGTTTCCAGATTTGTCAGTGTTCTGGCAATCGCTTGCCGGTTGTCCTGGCTCAGAACCTGATTGAGTGCCACAACCAGATCACGCGCGTTGCGCAGCGTCTCTGCCCCGGTTTCCGACAGCTCCTGCACAAAGGAGTCCCGCATCGGAATACGCGGAAAGCTATCGCCAACCGCATTCCGCACCGCCGGATTTTCCCCCGTGTCTTCAAGCTGAACATGAGCGATTCCGGTCACCCCCTGAAATCCCAGTCTGGCGACGGTTCCTTCAGTGACCGGGATATTCGCCCGAATACGGATTTGGATCAGGGTATTACGGATATCCAACGGATCAAGATCGATCTGCTCCACCCGCCCAACCCGAACCCCGCGATAGCGCACCTGCGCCTGCGCATTGAGCCCGGTCACATTCTTTGTTGTCACGACGAAATAGCTCTTCGTGTCTTCACTTTTTCCGCCAAACCACCATAACGCTGCCACCACCGAAAACCCGAGGATCAGCGTAAATAGTCCAGCAATCAGGGCATGCGAACGATTTTCCATGCTTATCTCTTGCGCATTGCCGCAACGGCATGCTCGGAACAGAAAAAATTGCGGATGAAAGGATGATCGACAGTCAAGACATCAGCAGGCCGCCCACTGGCAATGATACGCTGCTCCGCCAACACTGCTACATGGCTCGCCAAACCGGCAAGCGTATCGAGATCGTGCGTCACCATGATCACGGTGAAGCCGAGATGTTTCTGCAAAGCGTCAAGCAATCGGACAAAGCTGTCTGCCAGATCAGGGTCCAGTCCGGCCGTCGGCTCATCAAGCACGAGCAGTTCCGGTTCCAGCGCCAGCGCACGAGCCAACGCAACCCGTTTGACCATGCCACCGGAGAGTTCCGACGGCATCAGATGGCCATGACGGGGCGAGAGTTCAACCATCGATAATTTGAGACGCACAAGATCGCCAATCAACGGCTCGTCGAGGCTGCGCAATTCCCGCAAGGGAAAGGCAATGTTATCGAACACCGACAACGCCGAAAACAGGGCACCGTGCTGGAACAGCATGCCAAAACGACGACGCAACGCTCGCCGTCGGATCGGATCGACATCAAAAACCGACTGGCCAAACAGATGGACCGCGCCATTGTCAGGCTTCAGCAGGCCAACGATCTCCCGTAGTAACGTTGTCTTGCCGCTCCCGGACCCACCGACCAGACCCAGAACTTCGCCGGCATTCACGTCGAGATCAATATTGTGATGAACCGCAACACTGCCAAAATGGGTCGACAGGCCACGAATTCTGACCACCGGCATCGTTTCGTCTTGAGTGAAAGTCGAGAAGGGAGACATCAGCGAACGCCCGGAATTCCGATGCTGCGCGTCAAAATCGCAAAGATCGCGTCAACGATGATTACCAACGTGATTGCGGTCACCACCGACGTCGTCGTTCGTGCTGACAGGCTCTCGGTATTGGGACGAACCTTTAGCCCGAAATGGCAGGCAATCAAGGCGATCAACGCACCGAATACAAATCCTTTGCCGATCCCAATCCACAGATTGGACAGCGGCACCACTCGCGGTAACGCATCGATGAAAAATCCGTAGGCCAGCCCCATCTCTAGATTGGCCGAAACCATGCCGCCGACGATCCCGGCCGCAGAGCACCAAACAACCAGCAACGGCACCGTCACCGAGAGTGCCGCCACCTTTGGCAACACCAGCCGCAGACTGCGAGGAACGCCCATCGTCGCCAACGCATCGATCTCCTCAGTCACCCGCATCACACCAATCTGGGCAGTCATCGCCGATCCCGAGCGCCCGGCGACGAGCACGGCCACGATAACTGGTCCCAACTCTCGAATGATAGCGATACCGAGCAGGTTGACGATGTAAATATCCGCACCGAAAGTCTTCAACTGCAATGCAGAGAGGAACGAAAGCACGATACCTATTAGAAAACCGACCAGCGCTGTAACCGGCAATGCCTGTGCTCCGCTACGGAAGATATTGGCCGAGAATTCACGCCACGGAATATCCTGCGGATGCGAAAAGAGATGCAGGATATCGAGCACCAGCTGTCCGAACAGGTTAACGATATCTCGTAGATTTCTGGCACCGGAAAATATCACCTGCCCCAGCGTAATAACCCAGACAAAGCGCTCATTGGGCGAGTCATCCTGTAAGCCAGATGCACCTGCTGCTGAACGTTCGATAATCTCCCTTAAGGCGTCCGAAACAAGAACTCTTTCGGGCCAGCAACCGCCCCATGCACGCCATAGCACTAGCGCCCCCACACTGTCGAGACGCGTAACGCCGCTCAAATCCCATTCAACCTTCCGTGCAACAGAATCATGCAGTTTCGACTCCAACGCCGACAATGGCATCGGCAAATTAGCCAGGGTCCAGTCACCGGTCAGTTCGATGCGCGGATGCGCGATCGAATGCCGGATCAGCGAGGCACCGCGCGGCATTTCAGTCAGAACGCCCTGACAAGGCGGAGCGACGCCGGATGCGGAAGCTACGCCCGACGCGCGGCCAAGTCAGCGCCTCGTCGGCAAGTGCCGATGCACTGAGTGGATTCGCGTGCAACCAGTCATTGGGCAGATCCAAATAGAACTCGCTTGCCGTTGCCCTGACTCTAAACTGCGGTACCGGTTGGTCGTCACGTGAACGATGCCACAAAGCGGCGATACGCAAACAAAAAACAAGGCGCCAGTGCGAATCGGACACCTCCGCCGAGGCGATCCGTTCCAACTTGCCACGCTGCCCCAGGATCAGAAATGCCAGTTTTCCCTGATCTTTCTTTGAGAACCCGGGCATATCGGCATTGGCTGCGACATAGGCGCCATGCTTGTGGAAACCGCTGTGGGAAATTGAGATTCCGATTTCATGCAACATGGCCGCCCACGTCAAGAGGCGGAGATCAGGCTCATTCTCCGGACGATCAAGTTCGACCATCTGACCGAACAGTGCCAGTGCCGTTCGCTGCACCCGTTCCGCCTGACGGATATCCACCTGATAACGGCGCATGAACTGCTGCACCGTCGCATCCCGCATATCATGGTGATGGAAACGTCCGAGAAGATCGTAGAGCACCCCCAATCGCAGCGCCCCTTCAGAATAGGTCATCCGCTCGATAGCAAGCTCAGAAAAAATTGCCGACATGATCGCCACTCCACCCGCAAGCACCGGAACCCGATCGGCACGCAAACCATCCAATTTGAGTTCTGCCGCCGAACCGACACGGATAAGGAGCGAGCGCAGGCGGACCAACCCGTCACGCGTGATCCCGGTAACGCCATCCGGATTCAACTTGTTCAGTTCCAGCAGATCGGCGATCGCGCGTGCAGTGCCGGACGAAGCGGCCACCTCAGACCAACCGAGCTGGCGATAGTCCTGCGCAATGAGCTGGATCTCGCGCGCCGCCGACATTTCAGCCTCCGAAAAGCGTTTCTTGTCGATTTTTCCGTCAGGAAAGAAACGTAACGAATAGCTGACACATCCCATGTACAGAGATTCCATGATCATCGGCGTAAATCGTTTGCCAATAATGAACTCGGTCGATCCGCCTCCGATATCAACCACCAGACGCCGGCCCCGAATAGTCGGCAGAGCGTGTGATGCTCCGATGTAGATGAGCCGCGCTTCCTCGCGTCCGGCAATCACTTCAATCGGGACCCCTAACGCTGCCTCGGCCTTCACAAGGAAAGCCGCCGCATTTTTGGCTACGCGCAGGGTGTTGGTGGCTACGGCACGTACAGAATCAGGTTGAAACCCCCGTAACCGCTCGCCAAATCGGCACAAGGTCTCCAGCGCCCGATCCTGCGTGGCTTCGCCCAGCATTTTCTCGGCCGTCAGTCCGGAGGCTAGGCGGACTGTTTCCTTGAGCGTATCAAGTGGATAGATCTGGTCTTCCACTACGCGACCCACTTGGAGATGAAAACTGTTCGAACCAAGATCAACGGCCGCGATCTGCTCGTAGGACATGAAGGATAGCCTCTACCTATACGGATCATCCGATTCTAGCACTCCCTTATCATCCGGCAGTGCATGCTGATTCAAAAGCTCGCGCACGCCATAAAACTGCCCATGCAGAAATATTTCTGCAATACAAATGCAACACAATGCTTCGGTTGCAAGCCCCTTCCATTCCTGCTTCAATACAACAATGACCCACCGTATTGACATTCCCAAGACGGCAGCAGAATCTTTTCCGCCAGAACACTACCTTAACCGCGAACTGGGTATTCTGGCGTTCAACCGCCGAGTCCTGGCACAAGCGCGCAATCCGGCGACACCATTGCTTGAGCGCCTGCGCTTCTTGTGCATCGTCAGTAGCAATCTTGACGAGTTTTTTGAGATTCGCGTAGCAGGCCTCAAGGAGCAGGTGAAACTCGGTTCAGTCGCCGTTACCACCGACGGCCTGACAGCACAGGAAGCCTCTGCACGCGTGAGCCTCGAGGCTCACGCGCTGGTTGACGAGCAATATTCCTTATTCAACGACCACGTACTACCAAAGCTGGCCACCGAAGGCATCCGTTTTTTCCGACGAGCCGACTGGAGCGAAGTACAGCGCCAGTGGATCGGCGACTATTTTTTCCGTGAAGTCATGCCGGTGCTTACGCCCATCGGCCTGGACCCTTCGCACCCCTTTCCGCGCGTACTCAACAAAAGCCTCAACTTCGCCGTCGAACTCGAGGGCAAGGATGCTTTTGGACGCAGTTCGGGCGCTGCCATTGTCCAAGCACCGCGCGTCCTGCCGCGCGTCATTCGGCTGCCCAAGGAGCTTTGTGACTGTGAATATGGATTTGTCTTTCTATCCTCTGTTCTCCATGCCTTTGTCGGAGAAATGTTTGAGGGAATGCGCGTTCTGGGGTGCTATCAATTTCGTGTGACGCGCAACAGCGACCTCTTCGTCGATGAGGAAGAAGTCAAAAATCTGCGTGCCAAAATTCAGGGCGAATTGCCACAACGCCACTTTGGCGATGGCGTGCGTCTGGAAGTTGCCGAGAATTGCTCCGATGTCATGGCCGAATTCCTGCTTTCCCAATTCGCGCTTGACCAGAGCGATCTCTACCGAGTCGCCGGGCCGGTCAATTTGGTCCGCCTGATGCAGGTTCCTGACTGGGTCAACCGGCCAGATCTGAAGTTCGCGCCGTTCACCCCGGGTTTCCCCAAGGCCTTACAGAAAGGACATAGTGTTTTCGAAGATATTCGCAAGAGCGACATCCTGTTGCACCACCCCTACCAAAGTTTTTCGCCGGTCATTTCACTGATAGAACAAGCGACTGTTGACCCGCAGGTAGTCGCTATCAAGATGACGGTCTATCGCACGGGGACCGATTCGGTACTTATGCAGTCGCTACTACGGGCTGCGCAGAACGGTAAGGAAGTGACCGTCGTCGTCGAATTAATGGCCCGTTTCGATGAGGAAGCGAACATCGGCTGGGCGACCAAACTGGAAGAAGTTGGCGCCCATGTCGTTTATGGTGTGGTCGGCTACAAAACTCACGCCAAGATGCTCATGATCGTGCGTCGCGAGGAGAGTAAAACCGGCAGCGAACTCCGCCGCTACGTGCATCTCGGCACCGGCAACTATCACGCCAAGACGGCCCGTCTTTATACGGACTTCGGTCTTTTGACCTGCAACGACGAACTATGTGCCGACGTCAATGAAGTTTTCAAGCAACTGACCGGACTGGGTCGGGCACAGGCCTTGAAGCACCTTTGGCAGGCTCCATTCACCTTGCACCAGAACATCGTTGACGCCATTCGAGCAGAAGCGAACGCTGCACGCAACGGCCAGCGCTCGCGCATCATCGCCAAGATGAATTCCCTGCTTGAACCGGGCGTCATCAATGCGCTCTACGAAGCCTCACAAGCCGGCGTCAGGATCAGCCTGATCGTTCGCGGTGTCTGCGCGCTTCGACCGGGGATTCCGGGCCTGTCTGAGAACATCAGGGTACGTTCGATCATCGGGCGGCTGCTGGAACACCATCGCATTTTCTACTTCCATGCCGCGGGACAGGAAAAAGTCTATCTTTCCAGTGCCGACTGGATGGAACGCAATTTTTTCCGTCGCATCGAGTTGGCTTTCCCGCTTCTGGACAAGAAACTTAGGCGCCGTGTCATCAGCGAAGGACTTCAGGCCTACCTATCTGACAATGTACAAGCTTGGGACATGGATGCCGACGGCCGCTATCATCCAAGGCGGACATCGCGCAAGGCACCTCGTTGTGCACAAAACGAATTGCTTGAATTGCTCAAGCCGAGTTGACCGTCGGCATGAAGTAGACGGTGTTGCGCCCAGCATCCTTAGCCAGGTACATCGCCGCATCGGCACGGCGCATGATTTCTTCCAGCGGCATTATGTGATTAACGAACAGCACGATACCAATACTTGCTGTGCAGTGATGCTCGACCAAACCGTCCGCACCTCCAAACTTCGTCTCCATGACATACGGTTCGGCAAGTGCAGCGCGAATTTTCTCAGCGATGCGCCCGGCCAACTGTTCAGATTCCTGAGCGCCCGTATCCAATTCCGACAACATCACCACAAATTCATCCCCACCGAAGCGCGCGACGGTGTCCGTCTCGCGAACACATCCCACCAAACGCTGCGCAACCTGAATCAGCAAGAGGTCGCCGACGGAGTGGCCGTGCGCATCATTTAATGGCTTGAAGTTATCAAGATCAACAAACATCACGGCGCCGTGCCGCCCGGTCCGTTTGCTAAGAGCCATTGCCAGATTCAGACGATCATCGAGCATGCGACGGTTGGGCAACTGGGTTAACGTATCGTAAAACGCGAGGTTACGAATCTGTTTTTCGGCGCGATGCCGCTCAATGACCAACCCCGCCAGCCCCGCATAGGTTTCGATGAGAATGGTTTCGTCCGCGCCAGGCTCAATATTCACCCGATAATAGAAAGCGAACGTCCCGAGAACGCAGCCGCTGTAATCGAGAATTGGTTGCGACCAGCAAGCAGAAACCCCTGCCATCCGGATCACATCCCGATATTCATCAAAATAGGGATGATGTTCAAGATCAGAAACGACCACCAATTCGCAACGACTTGCCGCCGTTCCACAACAAGCCTCTCCTTCCCTGATGCGCATGCCGTTGATCGCATCGATGAATGAATCCGGCAAACTGGGAGCCGTTCCGCAATGCAAATACTTGCCGCTTTCGTCCACCAGCATGATGGCGGATCTTACCTCCGGATGCAGCGTCTCGATCTGCCAGGCCATCGACTCTAAGGTTTCGTCGAGCGGCATGCCACGGTTGATCTGCCGGAGTATCCGGTTGTGCATCTCGAATTCACGCGAGCGATTCAGCAGGTCTGTCTCCGCCGCCTTCCTTTCAGTAACATCCTGAATCGCACCAATCAGTTTGACAGCTCGCCCATCGCGAAAAACCGCTTCGCCTACGCTATGCACCCAGACTTTTTCGCCCGACGTCGTGATCAATGCAGATTCATGCTCCCAAGATGTACCATCACGAATCGCCGCCTCATAGAGCGAATTCCACGCCTGATCATCTCCAGATGAAAAGACAGCAAGCGAATCTTCGCGAGAAAGTATCGTTCCTGGCGCCAAACCACGAATACGCAAAGCCTCGTCGGTCCAGAAACTCCGGTCACCGACAAGATCCAGTTCCCACCCACCGACCTTGGCCAATCGCCCCACTCGTTCCAATAGCCCGTTAGCATTACGAAGTTTTTCTTCAACGTCTCGACGCAAGCGAATTTCTCGGCGCAACCGACGCTGAATGACAAACATCAGCAATACGATGGCCAGGATAAGTACAAGCGCGATCGAAAAGGACAAAACTATCCGCAAGAGCTGATTTTTCGACGACGCAGCCCCGGAGTCATGCAAAAACACTTCACCGATGACTACGCTTTGATCGACCAGACCCGCGAGCTTGAAGGTATCGGCCATACTGCGCCAACGCTCTGGATTCATGTGACCAATTTCGACCAGTTCGGGCAATACCAGCGACCGCAGCACCCGAATTTCATATTCGATAGCCTCTTTCGATTTTCCGAGTCGATATTTACTCGCCAGCAAGTCAATACTTTCCCCAGGATGATCCAGCGCGTAACGCCACCCACGCAGACTCGCCAAACGGAAGGCATCGACGCGCTCTGGATTTTCACGAACTTCACTTTCCGAGGCGAACAAAATGCCATCGTAGTAGTCAACCCCATAGTGGCTGGGATTAATAATGAAGAAATCAACACCCGCTTTCATCAACTGGAATGGTTCGTCGCCCAGATGGCCTTCATAGGCATCGACGCTCCCGTTCGCCAAGTCGGCAATATCGAAGCTTGATGGCCTAAGGTTGATGCTTTCCGGCGCAATCCCTTCACGCAGAAGCATGGCCTGAAATTCGGGCCGCAATGTTCGCCCCGCGGACATGATCTTCTTGCCGACCAAATCACGCGGTGTTCGAATTGACGAATCGGACCGGACCAGAAAAACGGCAGGGGAATGTTGAAGAATAGCGGCCAACGCCACCAGTGGCCGACCGCTCAAATGCGCAAGCAGAACTTCGCTGTTACCTTCAGCGAATTGCACACGCCCAGACAAGACTTCCTCCAACGGGGAAATCCCGCCACCGCCTTCACGTAGGCGCACATCTAGACCAACCTCGTTATAGAACCCTTTTTCAAGGGCCACGTAATAGCCGATGGAGCGGAAAGGATAGTTACTTGGCAACTGGAAATCGACCGACGTCGCGGCCGATCTCAGCATCCGACTGCCGTCCTGCCCCGCTTCGCACGAGGGCATCAGAAAAAATAACGCCAAAATTGGCAGTAGCAGTACCTTGAGATTCAACCGAGCAGCCATTCGGAGGGATTTGTCATTGGAATGTACTCCGGAATACTGCTAGGGAGCATAAACCAAGCCGAAACGGCTATCAACAGAAAGCGATTACGACGCTTGCCTCAGCCAATGCCATCCGTCACTTGGATGGATTCTCCGGTAGCAA
>CAYUYI010000030.1:0-13302 GCA_964448995.1 uncultured Propionivibrio sp.
ATCCGGCGGAGATGCGTGATCCCCCCGGAATGGGTGACCGTCATGCGGATGTAGTCGATCAATTGTTCCTCAATCAACTGCTTGCAATCCCAGATGGTATTGAACACCTCGCCAACCGCGATCGGCGTGACGGTATGCTGGCGGATCAGACGGAAGGCCTCCTGATTTTCCGCCGGTGTCGGATCTTCAATCCAGAAGAGGCGATAATCCTCGACCGACTTGCCCAGGCGTGCCGCCTCGATCGGCGTCAACCGATGATGAACATCATGCAGCAGGTGGATATCGAAGCCGAATTTTTCCCGAACGGCCTCGAACAACTTCGGCACATAGTCAAGGTACTTCTCGGTTGACCATGACTGTTCTTCCGGCCAACCTTTGGTCGCCGGTTCGTAGGCCCCGCCTTTCGACACTCCATACACCGACTTCATTCCCGGAATCCCGCATTGAGCGCGAATGGCTTTGAAGCCCTTATCCTTGTATTTCTCGAAGGCATCCAGGGTTTCCGGAATGTCGCGCCCCGTGGCATGGCTATAGACCATCACGTGTTCACGAGAAGCGCCACCCAGTAACTGATAAACCGGCAAATTGGCGATCTTGCCCTTGATATCCCACAGCGCCATATCCACTGCGGCGATCGCTGACATCGTGACCGGGCCACGCCGCCAGTAAGCCCCCCGGTAAAGGTACTGCCAGATGTCTTCGATTTTCTGCGGATCGCGACCGATCAGCAACGGACAAACATGGTCCTTGAGATACGACGCCACCGAGAGTTCCCGACCGTTCAGCGTCGCATCACCGAGGCCAGTCACCCCTTCATCCGTCGTGATCTTCAGCGTCACGAAGTTTCTTCCCGGACAGCACACGATAACGTCAGCGTTTGTAATTTTCATTCACGACTCCTTCTCGCCAGAAATGGTATCAATCTGCAGTAGCGCAAAAAACGCTTACTACCATACCAGAATACACAAAAACGAGCAAATTTCTTGTCGCGGCTTCTAACCCTATTTTATTGCACGAAAAATAAATAGCGACCAAAGCTTGCAGAAGACCATCAAACGTTCTACCATACCAGCGCATTTTGCAAATGCGGGTCCAACTGAAGTCCTAATACCTAACCATCGCGAGGATCAATTCATGAAAAAAATCATTTCGTTGCTGTCGGTCGTACTCGGATGCGTCGCCTCCGTCAGCGTTTCGGCAGCAACCTACACCCTGAATGTCAACTCGGCGCTGACCGCCGAAGATCCCATGTTCAAGGGACTCAACCAATTCAAAGCCGAAGTCGAAAAACGTTCGCAAGGACAGATCGAGGTGAAGCTTTTCCCCAGTTCGACGCTTGGCCCGGATGAGGACGTGCTCGAGCAAGCTCGCGTTGGTGCGGGAGTTGCGGTTCTGGTCGATGGCGGCCGCTTGGCACCGTTCGTCAAGGAATTCGGTGTGCTTGGGGCGCCGTACCTCGTGAATGACTTCGCCGAAGCACGCAAAGTGGTCACCTCGCCGTTGTTCGAAGGTTGGGCGCAAAAACTGCGCAATGCCTCGGGCCACCAGATTTTCTCGTTCAACTGGTACCAAGGTGCCCGCCATCTCTTGACGATGAAGCCGGTCACGAAACCCGCCGACCTCGCCGGCGTTCGCATGCGTACGCCAGGCGCGCCCGTCTGGCTGGAAACCGTCCGCGGACTGGGTGCCACACCGACGCCAATGCCCTGGGCCGAAGTGTACTCGGCGCTGCAGATGCAAGCGATTGATGCAGCGGAAGCCCAGCATCCGGCAACGTATGGCTCCCGCCTGTTCGAAGTCGTCAAGCACGTCACCAAGACTGGACACATCCAGCTGATTACCGGCCTGGTCGGCTCCAAGATCTGGTTCGACAAGCTGCCGCCGAACCTCCAGACCATCATTCGTGAAGAAGCGCTCAAGGCTGGCGACGTCGCCTCAAACGCCACCATCGACTCGCTGAAAAACTACGAGAAGATGATGAGCGACAAGGGCGTGAAGGTATCCGACGTCGATACCAAGCCGTTCATTGCCTCGACATCGGTGGTTTACGAGAAGCTCGGTTATACCGATCTGCGCAAACAGGTCAATAGCATCCTCGGTCGCTAATCCCAGGGAAGAACGTCATGATCAACACGTTGAAGAAACTGGAAGAACGCCTGGCCATGGCGTTCTTCGCTGGAACCTCGCTATTCGTTCTGGTCGGTGCCGCCACCCGTGCGGTCGGCAGCCCCGTCATCTGGGCGATCGACCTCGCCCAGCTCTGCTTTGCCTGGGCGTGTGTTCTGGGCGCCGATCTGGCGATGAAAAACAACTCGCACATCGAGATCGATATCGTCGTCCGGCATTTTCCAAAGAACATCCGGAAATATCTGGCCATTCTCTGGCTGTTCGCCATCGCCGCTTTTCTGGTTTTGCTGGTATGGCACGGGACCAATCTCACCCTGATGAACAAGGAGCGCGAACTTGGTGAAATCGGCATCAGCTACAGCTGGATCACCGGGGCAATCCCGGCGGGATGCGCACTGATGCTCCTGACGACGCTGAAACGCCTCTATGGCGGCATTACCGGAAGCGAAACGCTTTCTCTCGAAGGACATGACGGAACGGTGATCTAAATGAGCGGCCCACTGACAATACTCTTTCTTTTCCTGATGTTCATGGGCATGCCCGTGGCCTTCGCCATCGGCATCTCGGCGGTCATGTTCTACCTGTTTGGCCCCGTCCCTGCCCAGATTGCTGTCCAGAAAATCACCACGATCACGCAGTCGTTTCCCCTGCTCGCCGTGCCCCTGTTCGTGTTTGCCGGCCATCTGATGAACGAGTCCGGCATTACGGAACGCCTGATCAAGCTTTCGACGGTCTTGACCGGCTGGATGCGGGGCGGTCTCGCCCAAGTCGCCATCATGCTCAGCGCGCTGATGGGGGGGGTCTCCGGATCCGCCGTCGCCGACGCCGCCATGGAGGCCCGCATTCTGGGACCGGCCATGCTCAAGAGCGGCTATACCAAAGGCTACGCCAGCGCGGTCATTTCGGTCGGTTCGCTGATCACGGCAACCATTCCGCCCAGCATCGGGCTGATCCTCTACGGTTTCATGGGCAACGTTTCGATCGGCCGCTTGTTTGTTGGCGGTGTCGTTCCCGGCGTTTTGATGACCGTTGTCCTGATGAGTACCGCTTACTGGATCGCCCGCCGCCGCGGCTACGAGCCGGAACTGAAGGAATTCCCTTCCGTCGCGACCATTGCCAAATGTTCCTGGGAATGCAAATGGGCACTGGTCTTTCCGATCCTGCTGATCGTCGGGATTCGCTACGGCATCTTCACGCCTTCCGAAGCCGGTGCCTTCGCCGTGGCCTATGCCATTTTTGTGGGCATGTTCGTCTTCCGTCAATTGACGCTCGACAAGCTGCTCAACGCGCTCAAGCACAGCGTCACCGATATCGGCATGATCATGCTGATCATCATGTTCTCCTCGATGATCGGTTATATGATTTCCCTGGAAGGCGTTCCTCAGGCGGCAGCCGGGTATCTGGTCAGCATCACCAGTAACAAGATCTTGCTCATGATGATTCTGATTTCCTTCATCATCGTGCTGGGCATGTTCCTTGAAAGCACCGTCATCGTCCTGCTGCTCACGCCCATCCTGATGCCGATCATCAACCGACTGGGAATCGACCCGGTGCACTTCGGTCTGGTCATGATGACCTGCGTCACCTTCGGCGGCATGACACCGCCGGTCGGTGTCGCCATGTTCGCTGTCTGCGGCATGCTCAAATGCCCGATGGACGAATACACCAAGGAAGCCATGCCGCTGTTCATCGCCGTCATCACGCTGGTGATCTTCATGATTGCCTTCCCGACCAGCGTGCTGTTCCTGCCCAACTGGGTATTCGGTGCCAGCTGATCGATTTAGTCTGTTGCGACCGATCAAACCGGTGCCTCGGCACCGGTTTTTTTTATGAGTTCGGGATACCATGAGGGTCACGTCGCGCTATCATGTTCCGTCTCGACTTGAGCATTTTGAATAGGGTTGCTATCCATGAGTCAGCCAATCGTTCCCGGAAGCCTGCGCGTTCCAGCCCAATCGATCATCGATTGGGCAACGGCATGCCTGCAGGCACTCGATATGCCGCCAGGCGATGCCCGCCTGCTGGCCGAAAGCCTTGTTCAGACCAGCTCGTGGGGGATCGACTCGCACGGCATCGCACGCCTGCCCCACTACATGGAACGCCTGAGCCGGGGATCGATCAAGGCGCGCCCTGACATTCTCGTCAAAGAAACGGGTCCGTCTACTGCGCAGGTTCATGGCGATCAGGGTCAAGGCATCATCGTCGGCCACCGTGCGGCGCAGGTTGCGGTTGCTCTGGCCAGAAAATCCGGTATCGGTGCGGTCGGCGTCAGCGATTCCTCTCATTGCGGTGCCATGGCGCTCTACACCCGCCCCGCTGCGCGCAACGGCTTGATCGCCCTTGCCTTCACTCACTCGGACAGCATGGCTGCCCCGTTTGGCGGAACACGCGCCTTCTTCGGGACCAACCCGATTGCAATCGCTTTTCCCCGTGCCGGGCAGGAGCCCGCCTGCCTTGACATGGCAACGACCTCGATTCCCTTCAATCGCGTCATCAATGCGCGTCGCGAAGGGCATCCGCTGCCTGCCGGTGTCGCCTATGATGATCGCGGAGAGCTGACCACCGACGCGCAGGCGACTCGGTCATTGCTACCGCTCGGCGGTCCGGAATTCGGTTACAAAGGCTACGGTCTGGCACTGATGATCGATCTATTGTGCGGCCCGCTCAACGGTAACCCCTACGGGCCGACGATTTCGAACATGTTTACCGATCTCGATGCTCCGCGGCGTCTTGGGGCCTTTTTCCTGATGATTGATCCAGCGCGTTTCGCTGGTGGCGAGATGCTGGCGGCTACCGTCGATACCATCGCGGGGGCGCTGTCGCGCGAACCCGGTTCCCCGATGATGCCGGGCGATCCGGAACTGGCGGAAGAGAAAAACCGCAAGATTGAAGGCATTCCCGTCGAACCTGGACTCGCCGCGCAAATGCGCGACTGGAGCATTCGCTTGAAAGTGGACAGTCTGCCAGCCGCGCTGGCCTGATGCCCCAGAAACAAGCACTTCAGACACGAAAGATAATGCTGGGAATTCAGCAAAACATACTGGTATGCTAGATGCTGTAAACGATACTCGTCTGCGTCCCCTTGCGGTCCTTGGCGGAGTCGATGCAAACGAGAAACCCCTGTTTTTCCACCTCAAGAGGAGAATGTCATGAAGGGAAGGATCACTCGCCTGTTTGCATTGGGCGCGATTACGCTGGCCTGTTCGACGGCGCTTTACGCCGCCGACATCACCCTGAAGCTCGGTCACCTGGCCAATGAGGACAATTCCTGGCACAAGGGCTGCGTCAAGTTCGCCGACGAAGTCAAAGCGCTGACGAATGGCAAGGTCGAAGTCAAGGTCTTCCCGAACGACTCGCTCGGCAAGGAAATGGATCTGATCAACGGGCTCCAGCTGGGCACCGCCGACATGGTCATTACCGGCGAGTCACTGCAAAACTGGGCCCCGAAGGCCGCCCTGCTGGCTATTCCCTATGGCTTCAAGAGCATGGCGGAGATGGATAAGGCCGTGAACGGACCGTTGGGTGAGGAAATCAAGAAGGAGATCGTCGAGAAGGCCAAGATCATTCCGATCGCCTACTTCGCCCGAGGCCCGCGCAACCTGACCTCCAACAAGCCAATCAAGAGTGTTGACGACGTCAAGGGCTTGAAGATGCGCGTTCCGAACGTGCCGGTGTTCATGCAATTCTGGCGTGGCGTGGGCGCTCAGCCAACGCCGATGGCCTTTGGCGAAGTCTTCACCTCGTTACAGACCGGCGTGATCGAAGCTCAGGAAAACCCCTTGGCTCTGATCAAGTCAGCCAGCTTTTTTGAGGTTCAGAAGTATGTTAACCGAACCGAGCATGTCCGTTCGTGGATCTACCTGACCATCGGCGAAAAAGCCTTCAATAAGCTCAATGCCGAACAGAAGGCCGCGATTCAGGAAGCGGCCAAGCGTGCCCAAGCGTATGAACGGCAGATCATGGTCGCCGACGAGCAGAAACTGGAAGCCGAACTCAAGGCCAAAGGCATGACCTTCGTCGACACCGATCAAAGCGGTTTTGCTAAGAAGGCGAAGGAAGCCGTACTGGCTTCGGCCAAGGAAGAGCTCAAGCCACTCATCCAGAAAATCTACGGCAACTGAGTCACTGAGACAGTTTGATCGCCTTATCAAAACCGGAGACCTTCAAGGTCTCCGGTCCGGTTTGTGTCGTCAAGGGGAAAGAAGTGATCGATTTCCTGAAAAAAATAGAACGCGTCATTCGCGGTGGGGTATTCATCGCCTTTTTCGTCATGATCGTCGCCGTGCTCGTGCAGGTCGTCGCACGCACATTCATGGATCAGGCGCCGCTCTGGACCGAGGAGGCCTCGCGCGTCAGCCTGCTGTTCATCATGAGTCTCGGGGTTGGCGCCTCCTTCCTGACCGGTGATCTGGTCAACGTCGACTTGGCCTTGATGGTCATGCCGCCGGGCGTGCGACGGGTTTTCGAACTGTTTTCCACCCTGCTCGTATCCCTGTTCAGTTTCATGCTGGTTCCCGGCGCATGGGACTTCACGGTGTCCGGTTCTTGGCAGACCTCGCCCATCCTCGGCGTCCAAATGCAATATGTGTTCGCCTCGATGCTGATCTTTTCGGTGCTGCTCGGTGTTTTCGGCATCGTCAAATTCATCCGGATTCTGAAGCACGTGCCACTCAACCAGCCAACCTCTCACTGAACGACGGGAACGAACATGGGCGTTTTTATCCTATTCACCACTTTTATCGTCTGTCTGATCATCGGCGTTCCGGTCGCCATCTGCCTCGGTGTTTCTTCTGCCGCTTACCTGCTCTTTCACGCGGACATCCCGCTGGTTGTTTTTTCGCAAAAAATCTACGCCGGCGTCGACTCCTTCGTCCTGCTGTGCATTCCCGGCTTCATCATGGCCGGCAACTTGATGAACGGTGGCGGCATCACCGACCGTATCATCCGTTTTGCCAGCGCCGGTGTCGGCTGGATTCGCGGCGGCCTGGGCCTGACTAACGTTGCCGCCTCGATGGTGTTTGCCGGTATTTCCGGAACTGCTGTCGCCGAAGCCGCCTCCATTGGCGCGGTCATGATTCCTGGCATGAAAAAGGAAGGCTACCCGATATCTTTTGCGGCCGCGATTACGGCCGCCGCGTCCACCGTCGGCCCCATTATTCCGCCGAGCGTGCCGATGATCATTGTCGGCGCCCTGACCGGCGTTTCGGTCGGCCGAATGTTCATGGCGGGGGCAATTCCCGGCATCTTGCTCGGTCTGGGGATGATGCTCGTCTGCTACATTCTGGCGGTCAGGAACAACTATCCGCGTCGCCCATGGCAAGGCTGGCGCGAACTCTGGAACTCATTTCTCGGCGCCTTCTGGGCCCTGATGCTGACGGCGCTGATCGTCGGCGGATTGCTCAGCGGTATCGTTACGCCCACGGAAACCGCCCTGCTGGCCTGCGTTTACGCATTTGTCGTCGGCGTCTATTTCTACAAGGGCATTACGCTGCGTCAGGTGCCGAAGATCGTCATCGACAGCGCCATCACTTCCGCCGCTCTCCTCGCCCTGGTCGGTATTGCCAACGTCTTCGGCTGGATCATGGCGGCCGAGCAGATCCCGCAAACGATCGCCAAAGCGATGCTGTCAATCACCAACGACCGCAACTTGATCATCCTGCTGATCAACATCCTGCTCCTGATCGTCGGCATGTTCATGGAAACCATTGCCGCCCTGATCATCCTGTTCCCCACCCTGATGACCGTCGCTACCGGCGTCGGCATCGACCCGGTACACTTTGCCACTTTTGCGGTACTGAACCTGATGATCGGATTGACAACACCGCCGGTCGGCGTTTGCCTCTTCGTCTGCGCCAACATCGCCAAGGAACCCTTATGGGAAGTCATCAAGGCAATTTTCCCATTCCTGATCGGTAATCTCGTTGTACTGCTCATGGTCTCCTATATTCCGCAACTGTCGCTCTGGTTGCCGAATCTGCTGTTCGGTGTGACCAAATAACGCCTTCCAGGAACGGCCTCGCAACGATGCGAGGCCGTTTTTTTGGGCAAATCATGGCATAGTGGCGCCTCGCTCAAGAGACACTCGCCATGAATTTAGCTTCGCCATCCGAACCCCTGATTTTTGTTGATCTGGAAACAACCGGCGCCAACTTCGCTAACGACCGGGTAATCGAGATCGGTCTCGTGGAAGTCGATGCACACGGCGCTCGTGAATGGAGCATGCTGGTCAATCCCGGCATCGCCATTCCGCCATTTATCACTCATTTGACCGGCATCGACACGTCGATGGTCGAACGGGCGCCGGAATTCGCGCAGATCGCCCCCGTCATCCTCGAAAAGCTGCGTGGCAAACTGTTCATCGCCCACAATGCACGCTTCGACTACAGCTTTCTCAAACGCGAGTTCTTGCGACTGGGGATCAACTTCCGCGCCAACAGTCTGTGTACGGTCAAGCTCTCCCGCAAGCTGTTTCCGGAACATCACCGCCATAGCCTGGAAACACTGGTTGCGCGGTTTGGCATTCAGGTCGAGGAACGCCACCGAGCCTTGGCCGATGCGCGCGTTCTCTGGGAGCTGTGGCAGCGCTGGCATGAAATGAAATCAGCCGAAACGATCCGCCAAACCATCGATACTATCGTCGGACGGCCACAACTGCCGCCACAACTCGATTCTGGCTTGGTCGACGATCTGCCCGAGTCACCTGGCGCCTACGCATTGTTCGGTAAAGACGGCGAATTGTTGAAAGTCAAACGCGCGAGCAACCTGCGCCAGCAGATTCTTGCCCACTTCTCGTCCGACAATGGAAATTCCACACTGGCACGCGACACTTGGCGCATCGATTGGCGAGAAACCGCCGGAGAATTTGGCGCACGACTCGGCGAACTTGAGTTCGCCGAAGCTACCCGCAAACCACAGAATGAACTTTGTGCCTGGCATCTGGAAAAACATGGCGAGGGGGATTTCCGACCTGAACTCGTTTTCGCCCGCGATACCAATTTTTCAACGACACCGGATCTGTTCGGACTCTACCTGTCACGCCGCGAAGCCGTCGTCGGACTACGCAAGCTCGTCGAAGCCCACCATCTGTGCCACACGCTGAGCGGGATCGGCACAGCTAGGCATGGTGAAGCCTGCATCGGATTCAAGCAGAAATCCTGTCGCGGCGCATGCGTCGGCAAGGAACCGGTTTCAGCTCACAGTGCCCGCCTGATGATGGCGCTGGCGCGCCACAAAATTGCCGACTGGCCCTTTCCTGGACCGGTTGCCCTGGTCGAGCGCGACGAATTTGGTATGCGCGAGGATTTCCACGTCGTCGACCGCTGGCGACATCTGGGCACGGTGCAGAGTGAGCACGAATTGCACGAGCTTCTCGAATCGCCGCCCGAACGTCCGTTCGATCCAGAGATCTATCGCATTCTCGGAAAAGCCATCAGATCGGGCAAGCTAAGGATCGTTCACCTGCCCTGAAACGCCGGTCAGTCGCTGATTTTGTCATTTCGACACATCGAGCGTCATGGACTGCCCGGAACGCCCGCCGGCCGCACGCAAGAGATCCAGAATATCGCTATGGTTCCCCTTCATGGCAGCATCGACGGCCGTTTCACCATTCTGATTGGCAATGGCCGGGTCGGCCTGATGATGAAGCAACAGTTTTACCACGTCCCGATGCCCGTTTCGCGCCGCCAAATAAAGCGCCGTTGCCCCGGTTTCCGTCTTGCCGTTGATCTCCGCGCCTTTCTTGATGAGGTACTCGGCGATCTCCAGATGGTTGTTGAATGCGGCGTAGCTGAGCGGAGGCCAACCGTAGAAATTGACTTCTGCGCCCGATTCGACGATCCGTTGCACATAGGCCATCTTGCCGATATAGGCGGCAATGCTCAGTGCTGTCTCGCCATTGCGGTTACGAAAATTCAAGCGCGCCCGCCGCTGCAGCAACACATCCACCAACTCCGGCATATCACTGCGGATCGCCTGGATGAGCAACGTATCGCCGGTACGGCTCACGGTGTTGACGTCCATGCCGCGATCGAGCAAGTGAATGACGGTTACCGAATCGCGGGCGATCATCGCCGCTTCCATGTCTTCGTAGGCGCCTGCCTGTGCTGCACTGGGGAGTACGCCGGAAACCAGCAACACTAGAGTCGTAATCAGTGCTCTCATGAAGTCATTCTCGCTTTTGCAAAGGGGAAAAGACGGAAACAGTTTTCGGTCGTAGCACGGGCTAACGCCTCGAATGGAACGCCCCGCAGGCGGGCAATTTCCTCAGCGACATATTTGACGTAGCCGGGCTGGTTGAGTTTGCCACGATACGGCACGGGGGACAAATACGGTGCATCGGTCTCGACCAGCAGGCGGTCGAGCGGCACGCGCTGCGCCACCGCTTTCACCTGTGTCGCGTTCTTGAAAGTAACGATACCGGAAATCGAAATATGGAAACCCAAATCGAGAACGGCTTGCGCAATGTCCCAAGATTCGGTGAAACAATGCATCACGCCGCCAACATCGCCGGCCCGCTCTTCCACCATCAGACGCAACACATCCTGCGTAGCGTCGCGGTTATGGATCACCAAAGGCTTGCCAATCGCCCGCGCAGCCCGGATATGGGTACGAAAGCGGTCACGCTGCCATTCCGGTTTGTCCTTGTGCCAATAATAGTCGAGACCGGTTTCACCGATTGCCACGACTTCCGGCGCCTGGGCCAGTTCGATCAGTTCATCGAGCGTGGCTTCCCGCCCCTCTGTGGTTTCCGGATGCAGGCCGACGGTGGCGACGATGCGCGGGTCCGCTTCGGTCAGCGCCCTGATTCTTGGAAACTCTTCCAGCGTCACACCAATGCAAATCGCCCCGCCAACACCGTTCTGGCGCATCTGTTCGAGCACGACGGGAAGGTTTTCAGCGAGTTCGGGGAAGTCGACGTGACAGTGGGAATCAATGAGCATCAGTATCGTATCAATTACATCGTATGGGTCGGGCGCGAGGATTGCATCACACCACCCAGCAGCCCCTCGATCTTGCGCCGCGCCTCAACGCCGCTTTCATCGTTCTTGAAATGCACGCCGATCCCCTGCGCCTTGCTATTCTGCGCGCCGGCCGGGGTGATCCAGACGACAGTTCCGGCAATCGGCAACTTGGCGGGATCATCCATCAGCGACAGCAACATGAAGACTTCGTCCCCGAGATTGTAGGCGCGCGTCGTCGGAATGAAGATGCCGCCGTTTTTTAGCAGCGGCATATACGCTGCATACAGTGCCGATTTCGAGTTAATGTTCAGCGACAGGACGCTTGGCCGCGGCGCAGCTGTGTATTTCGAATCGGCGGGAGCTTCGGCCATGAAAGTCTCAGGATTTGTTGAATGTCGCTGCGTAACTCAGAAAAAACTCTTCGAGAAACAGGCGACTGTTCAAGGGTTGTTCACATTGCAAACGGTATTGTAGCGTTTTCCGGTTGAATGCCAACAGCTTGGCAGTACCCGTCGATTTGGCCAACTGACTGAGCAACGCCGACTGCGAGACAAAATAACGGGGCCGTTGGCCTTCGCACGCCAGTGTCAGATCGAGCAACCATTTTTGCGCCCATTCGATCAACCGCTTCAGTGGTGCCGGCCGTTTTTCGGCCTTGACGACCTTGTCGAGTGCTGCCGCGGCAGCCAACGGGTCGATACGCGCCCCGCGCGAGATTTCAGCCAGCAAGGCGTCGAGCAACAGACGCTCGTCACTGCACCCCAATTCCTCGGCCAGTAACGGCGATCCGCCGGCCAGTGCCAGCCACTGTGACGCTTCCTTGACCCCGGCATCGCTCAACCACGCCAGCGCCTTATCCTCGGACGGCACCGGTATGGGCAAGACCTGGCATCGGCTTCGGATCGTCGGCAGCAAACGCTCCGGCTCACTGGAAACCAGGACAAAAACGGTTCCCGGAATGGGTTCTTCAAGCGACTTGAGCAAGGCGTTGGCCGTCGCCCGGTTCATCGCTTCGGCCGGGTTGACGAGCACGACCCGTGCGCCTTGCCGGTGCGTGCCGATATGCAGGAAATCATCAAGCGCACGCACCTGATCAATGGTGATCTGCTGACTCGGTTTCTTCTTCGTCGCAGTTTCCGTGCCTTCCGCTTCGTCCTCCGCCAGTGCTTCCGGCTGTAACAGGCGAAAGTCCGGGTGGTTGCCCTGCGCCAGCCAGCCACACGCGGGACATTGACCGCAGGCGACCTGTGTTGCCGAGGGTTGTTCACATAGCAGCGATTCGGCAAAACGGCGTGCCAGATCGAACTTGCCGATCCCGCGCTGGCCCGTCAGCAACAAGGCGTGTGGCAAACGTGCCCGCCGCTCGCCCAAGGCATTCCAGACGTCACAATGGAGGTCTATCGTATTCATAAACAGATAGATATGACTTTTTCTTCAACCAATTTCTTGATTTTTTCAAGTGGCTGATCGGCATTGATGACAGCGATTCGACGAGGCGCCGCCGCCGCCCGTTCGAGATAGGCGGCGCGTACCCGAACGTGAAAATCGCGCTTCTCCTGCTCGAAACGGTCAAGCTCTCTGCCCTGGGCGCTGATACGCTGCTCGGCGACCCCGGGGGGTAAATCGAAAAGAAAAGTCAGGTCGGGTTGCAGCTGACCATGCACCCACTGTTCGAGCACGGCAAATTTCGCCTTGTCGAGTCCGCGCCCCCCCCCTTGATAGGCATAGGTCGCATCGCTGAAGCGATCACAGACAACCCAATCCCCACGTGCCAACGCCGGCTCGATCACCCGTGCCAAATGCTCACGCCGCGCGGCGAACATCAGCATGGCTTCTGTTTCCAGATGCATCGGTTCGTGCAGCAACAATTCCCGCAATTTCTCGCCAAGCGGCGTCCCTCCCGGTTCGCGGGTTGATACGACCTGATAGCCGTGTAACCGGATCAGTTCCGCCACACCGGCGATATGCGTACTTTTGCCTGCTCCGTCAATCCCTTCGAAAGTGATGAATCTTCCGCGAGACGGTTCTGCCTGACTCATTCTTTCCCCTTATTTTCCCGAACGCTGATAGCGATTCACCGCCTGATTGTGTTCTTCCAGCGTACGCGAGAACTGGCTGGATCCATCGCCCTTCGCCACGAAGTACAGCACCGGACTCGCGGCCGGGTGCAACGCGGCACGCAACGAAGCCAACCCCGGCATGGCAATCGGCGTCG
>CAYUYI010000031.1:0-4311 GCA_964448995.1 uncultured Propionivibrio sp.
GTGGCGCATGCGGTTTCCCGGCGCTTTCTCGATGTGACCGGCGTCTGTCCGCGGAGTGCGCCACGTCTGCCGTCCGAATCGCCGCAGATCACCGTGCGCATCACCGATGCGGTGACCATTCACGGTCAGGACTTCCGTTTTGTTCATCCTCTTGACTCGATGCAGGTGATTCCGGAAGCGGGGACGCTGATTGCTCTCGATGGCGAGACCGAGGTCCGTACGCCTTATGACGATTGCGTTGTCGTCATGCCCGCGCCGGCGCGATATATCCAGCCTGGCATGACAGCGGTTCGCCTTGGCCAGCGGGTTGATTGAAGGTAGAAGGAGAGGACTGACATGGTCAAGAATCAAAAGGATTTCTGGTCGGGATTGATGTTCACGGCGTTCGGCCTGGGCATTCTGGCCGTTGCGCGCGGGTATCCGTTCGGGACGACGACACGCATGGGCGCCGGGTTTTTTCCGACGGTCCTGGCGGCGACGCTAGCCGTCCTTGGGGTCATCATCGTCGCACGCGCCTGTGTGACGAAACGGAAGGGTGAGATCTCTGGGTTGGCCTTGAAGCCCTTGTTGCTCGTCATCGTCGCAACGGTGCTTTACGGTGTGCTGGTGATTGATGCCGGGTTCATTGCCGCAACCTTCATTTGCGTGCTGATTTCGGCGCGAGCCAGCCGGCAGGGCGGGTGGGTGTCTCAGAGTCTTCTCTCGGCAGGAACCACGCTGTGTTGCTTCCTGATCTTCATCCAGGGGCTCGGTCTGCCGTTGTCGGCATTCGGCACCCTATTCAAGTAACGAAGGCGAGATATGGAACTGCTCAATAATCTGGCGATCGGATTCAATACCGCGCTGTCTCTCACCAACCTGCTCTACTGCTTTTTCGGTGTGTTGCTGGGTACGCTCATCGGTGTGTTGCCCGGACTCGGTGCGGTGGCAACGATTGCCATGCTGCTGCCGGCTACCTTCAGCTTGCCGCCGGTTTCGTCACTGATCATGCTGGCCGGCATTTATTACGGCGCGCAGTACGGCGGATCGACGACGGCGATTCTGGTCAATTTGCCCGGTGAGTCATCGTCCGTGGTGACTGCGCTGGATGGCTACAAAATGGCCCGCAATGGCCGCGCCGGGGCGGCGCTGACTACCTCAGCCGTCGGTTCCTTTGTCGCTGGATCGATCGCTACGTTGCTGATCGCGATGTTCGCCACGCCACTATCCAACGTCGCGCTGGCGTTCGGACCCCCAGAGTATTTTTCGTTGATGGTGCTGGGGCTTGTGGCCTCGGTCGTGTTGGCGCACGGGTCGCTGCTCAAAGCCATTTGCATGATCATTCTGGGGTTGTTGCTGGGTTTGGTCGGGACTGACGTCAATTCCGGGCTGGCACGTTTTACCTTTGACCAGCCCGAAATCGCCGAGGGCATCAGTTTCGTCGCGGTGGCCATGGGGCTGTTCGGCATCGGTGAGATCGTGCGGAATCTGGAACATGACTCGAATGATTCGCGCATTCAGGGCATTCCGAGTGTCGGTAGCCTGATGCCGACGCGGGAGGAAATCCGGCGGATGATCGCGCCGATCTTTCGTGGCACGGCCATGGGGTCAATCCTTGGCATCTTGCCGGGCGGCGGCGCGATGCTCGCTTCATTTGCTTCGTACTCGCTCGAGAAGAAGCTGTCCCGGCATCCGGAAGAGTTCGGCAACGGGGCGATCGAAGGGGTTGCCGGGCCGGAATCGGCCAACAATGCTGGGGCCCAGACGTCTTTCATTCCGATGCTGACGCTTGGTATTCCGTCCAATGCAGTGATGGCGCTGATGGCCGGTGCGATGATCATGCAGGGTATTCAGCCGGGGCCGTCGGTGATGACCGAGCAGCCAGCGCTGTTCTGGGGTATGGTGACCTCGATGTGGATTGGCAACATCATGCTGGTCATCCTCAACCTGCCGTTGATCGGCATGTGGGTTCGCCTGCTGGCCGTGCCGTACCATCTGCTCTTCCCGGTCATCGTCATCATCTGCGGGATTGGCGCCTACTCCGTCAGCAACAGCGTCTTCGACATTCACCTGATGGCAGCCTTCGGCTTGTTTGGCTACCTGTTCTACAAGCTGGAATGCGAGCCGGCGCCGTTGCTGCTAGGATTCATTCTCGGGCCGATGATGGAAGAATACCTGCGGCGCGCCATGTTGCTCTCGCGCGGGGATTTCACCGTTTTCGTCAAACGTCCGATCAGCGCCACGCTGCTGGCGCTGGCACTCGTTGCCATGGCGCTTGTCATCTTTCCGGCATTCCGCAAAACGCGTGAAGAGGCGTTTCACGAAGAGGAGTGAGCGGGCTTGCAATCCGCGCTGTCCTGAAGTCCTTGCCGGGCGTCAGGGCAGCGGCAATGCGACTGCTGGACCTCAGCGTCCTTCCTTGATGACCCGGTTGTTGGTGGGTTTTACCGGGCGGACGTTGTTGCGGTAGATCGTGGCGAACCCGCCGAGTTGTTCCTTCGATACCTGAACGGGCGTTTTGAGAACCAGCCACAAAACACCCTCGGTGCATGGTGGCGTGGTCAGGGAGCCGAGAAAGGTGAAGTAATTCCGCCGGCTCGGAAGCAGATCGCTCGGATCGATCCGGGTCTCTTTCCGCGTGACCGGCTTGTCCTGTTCGAGCGGCAAATGTGTCCATAACGTGCGAATCAGCGGGTGGTCCTTCTTGCCGGCTTCCATCAGCACCGCGACGACCGCGAGTTTGCCTTCCTTCGACTGATGGACGAGATGCGCGACCATGTCGTAGGTCTTGCCGTTGATTTTTTCCTCGCTGGGGCGGTGGAAGTGAAACTGTTTGAGCACGTAGCTTTCACCATCGACGCTAATGGCGCCGGCATCGGTGGTGTCAACCTTGATGCTGTGACCGTTGTCGATAATCGAAAGCGGCGTGCTCTTGTAGGCAAACTGGATCGCCGGGAGATCGGCCTTGACCGTCTTGCGGATGTCGATCGGCGACTGGCGCTGGCCGAGACTGCAGGTGGCGTAATCCTTGTCGAGCGCCCCCCATTTGTCCGGGCCGCTATTGCCGCTGTAGCCCCAGTGCGCAGGTGGCGGCGGAGGGGGAGGATCCTCGGCCGGCTTTTTGCCATTTTTCCTTTTGGTTGTTTCTGCCGGTTCGGCGACGGTAGGGGGCGGCGCAGGCGGTGGCTGTGTGGCGGCAGCGGGCTTGCTGCGCGACTTGCAGGCGTGGTTGAAAAGGGCTTCTTCGCGGGAGTCGGGTGTCACCGGTCGTGTCTCTCGCGCGTCGAAAATTTCCGTTTTCAGTTCGGTGCCGTCAGCGCGGGCATACGTTTGCTGCAATGTGGCAAGCTGGCGCTTGTCGCACAGAAATTCGCTGAGTGTCGTCAGCCGCGTGTAGGAAAAGGCCCCCGAATCGGGTAGTCGAGGGGTCGGGTAGGTTTCGCGGTACCAGAGGCGAACCCTGCCTTCCGTCGGCGTATGCAAGCTGGCCGAATCGATTTCGACGCGCCCGCTGTCCTTGCTGCCGTTGCCGATGGGGGTCCATTGGGCGGCCTGTGCGGTGGGCGCGGCAAACACGGCAGCCAGCAGAAAGAATGGCATCGTCTTTTTCATGAAAACCTCGAAAAACGGGTTGTTGCCGATTCTAATGACAAATATCGCCCGATGACAGCCGATGCGTCGTGTTTGTGCATTCCGGTGTCGGGAAAGGCCGCGGATTCATGCAGGACGATTGACGAATCTCTTGCAGAACTGTAAGAATGGGTACTAGGCTACTGTTTATCCATCCCATTTTTGCAATGGATGGGTCATTCGGGTATGCGAGGACAAGATGCGCAAGACGGGATTCTGGAAGACCGACGGGTTTCTGGGGGTGGTGGTCAGCTTGCTCATGCTTGCCGCTGCCGGGACTGATCTCGTCCGTAGTCTAGAGCGCAAAGCCTACGATCTTGGCGTACAGGCTTCCAGTCGGACGCCGCTCGATCGTGTCGCGGTGATCGCCATCGATGACACCTCAATTGCCAATCTCGGGCGCTGGCCGTGGCCGCGCGACCGGCTGGCGAAGATGATCGACCTGTTGGCTGAGGGTAAGGCCAAGCTGGTCGCCAACACCGTGTTTTTTTTCGAGCCCCAGATCGATCCGGGATATGCCTACGTAACGCGTCTGCTTGAACTGCACGGTCAACTGCCGGTGGCGTCTGCCGTCATGCCGGAAATCGAGCAGATGGGCAATGTGCTCAAGGAGGCCGAGCATGCCCTGAATACGGACCGTATTTTGGCCGAGAGCATCGGTCGTGCCGGCAATGTCCTGCTGCCGATGCTGTTTACGCTGGG
>CAYUYI010000031.1:4411-13139 GCA_964448995.1 uncultured Propionivibrio sp.
TCGCTGTCGCTGATGGTGGCGGCGAAGAGCCTTAACCTGCAGCCGGGCGACATCAGTGTGGTGCTTGGCAGCGAAGTGCGTCTTGGCAACCTGCACATTCCGACGGATGAACTGACGCAGATGAACACCTTCTTCTACAAGGACCGTGACGGCAAACCGGCGTTTCAGGTCGATTCCTTCTACGATGTGCTGACGGGGAAGATTCCGGTTGCGAAGTATCAGGACAAAATTGTGCTGATCGGTGCCACGGCGGCCGGTGTCGGCGCGGCGCAAGTCACGCCCGTATCCTCGGGGATGGCGCCGGTGCTGACGCTGGCACATTCGGTCTCCAGCATCCTGCAGGAGCACTTCTTTGTGACGCCCGCCTGGGGCGTCTGGGCTTCGTTGTCAGCATTTCTGCTGGTTGCCGTGTATCTGGCCACCGTGCTGCCGCGCCTCTCTGCCGGGGTCGGTGCGGGGGCGACCGTGGCGTTGCTGGTCGCGCTGATTGGCGCGCACTTCGGACTGATGGTTGGTGCAGCGATGTGGATTCCGCTGATGGCGTCCGCGACGCTGCTACTGGTGGGGCACCTGTTGCTGACCACCAAGCGCTTCCTGATGACCGAACGTGGCAAGGAAAAATCGGAGGCCGACTCAGCCGAATCAAATCGTATGCTCGGACTCGCCTTCCAGGGGCAGGGACAACTCGATATGGCTTTCGACAAGTTCCGCAAATGTCCGCTCGACGATGCGCTGATGGAAAATCTTTACAATCTTGCGCTCGACTTCGAGCGTAAACGGCAGTTCAACAAAGCCGAGGCCGTCTTCCGGTACATGGCCGATTACGACCGGAAATTCCGCGATCTCGAGCAACGCCTCTCGCGTGCCAAGGCCATGTCGGAAACGGTGATGCTTGGTGGTGCTGGTGGCCGCACCAACGCCAGCACGATGATGCTTGGGGACGGTCAGGTCGAGAAGCCGATGCTCGGGCGTTACCAGGTCGAGAAAGAACTTGGCAAGGGCGCCATGGGCGTGGTTTATCAAGGACGCGATCCGAAGATCAACCGCGTGGTGGCGATCAAGACCATGGCCTTGTCGCAGGAGTTCGACGAAGAGGAACTGGCTGACGTCAAGGAACGCTTCTTCCGCGAAGCGGAAACGGCGGGGCGTCTCAATCATCCGAATATCGTGACCATGTACGATGCAGGGGAGGAACACGATCTTGCCTACATCGCCATGGAATTCCTCAAGGGTCGGGATCTCGTGCCCTTCACCAAGCCCGGTGCCTTGCTGCCTTTGCCCAAGGTCGTTTCCATCGTGGCGCGTGTGGCCGATGCTTTGGCCTATGCGCATGGACACAACGTTGTTCATCGCGACGTCAAGCCAGCGAATGTGATGTACGAGCCCGAATCCGACCAGGTCAAGGTGACCGACTTTGGTATCGCGCGCATCACAGATTCCTCAAAAACCAAGACCGGCATGGTGCTCGGCACACCAAGCTACATGTCGCCGGAGCAGTTGTCCGGCAAGAAGATCGACGGTCGCTCGGACCTTTTCTCGTTGGGGGTGATGTTGTTTCAGCTGGTGTGCGGTCAGTTGCCGTTCACCGGGGAATCGATGGCACAACTGATGTTCAAGATCGCCAACGAACCGCATCCCGACCCGCGCACGATCAATGCGCAGATTCCCGAGGCGTTGGCCCGCGTGATCGATCGTGCGCTGTGCAAGGAGGTCGAGCAGCGTTATCAGGATGGCGAAGACATGGCGCGTGAGTTGCGGGGCTGCCTGGGCAGCGCGCCGGAAGCCGGCACAGATGTCCGGCGATGACAAACAAGGTGAATTCGTGGCCACTTCATTGAGTGAATCTCTAGAAATCGTTGTACGTACCGATCCCGGTGTGGTGCGGGGGCATAACGAGGATGCCGTGTTCGCCAATCCCAATCTTGGGTTGGCCATCCTGGCCGACGGCATGGGCGGTTACAACGCGGGTGAGGTCGCCAGCGGTATGGCGACGATGTATCTGTCGACTGAACTGGAGGCTGATTTTGCCAAGCGCTCGCCCAGTGATGTCGATTCGGCGACGGGCCAGCGTTATGCGCAACGTTGTCTGCAGGACCGGATTGCGGCAACGAATTCGGCGATCTTCCATGCCGCAGAAAGCCAGCCCCAGTATGCCGGAATGGGGACAACCCTGGTGACGGCGCTGTTCAGTGACAACACGGTCACGGTGGCGCATCTGGGTGATTCACGGCTCTATCTGTTGCGCGGAGAGACGTTCTCGGCAGTGACGCGGGATCACTCGTTGCTGCAGGAGCAGATCGACAGTGGCATGATCACTGCGCAAGAGGCGCGGTTTTCCCAGAACAAGAATCTGGTGACTCGGGCGCTGGGTGTCGATCCGGCGGTTGAGCCGGAAATCCACGATTATCCAGTGCTGCCGGGTGATATTTACCTGTTATGCTCCGATGGTCTTAACGATATGGTCGAAGACGAGGAAATCGGAATGGCGTTGCAAATGCTGTCGGCCAATCTCGAATTGGCTGCAACGCAGCTCATTCAGATGGCCAATGACAATGGCGGACGTGATAACGTTTCGGTTATTCTGATCAAGGTGTTGCGTGAATTTCCGGCTGAGCGGAGTTGGTGGGCCAAATTGATGAAATGGTTTAGATAAGGACGACGAACAATGGCGAAGCTGATATTGAGCATGGATGGTCTGGTACTCAAGGAAATTCCGCTGAACAAGGAGCGGATGTCCATTGGCCGGCGGGCGAACAACGATATCCAGATCGACAACCTGGCGATCAGTGGCGAGCACGCCGCGGTGGTGACGATCCTCAACGATTCTTTTCTGGAAGACCTGAACAGCACCAATGGCACACTGGTTAACGGTCAGCCGGTCAAGAAACACTTCCTGAAGAACAGCGACGTGATCGAACTGGGCAAGTACAAGCTCAAGTATGTCGTCGAGCACGTGCCGCAAGTCGATGCTGCCGATTTCGAGAAGACCATGGTTCTGCGCCCCGGTGCCCTGAAACCCGCGGGCGCACCGGAAACCGGCGGGACCGCCGGTAGTTCTGTCGAGTCCACGCAGACCGGCCATTTTGCCGTGCATGCCGCCGCCGCAACCGCCCAGGCCGCGCCGGCTGCACCGACCGCTGTGGCCCTGATCCAGGTGCTCAACGGCCCCAATGCCGGGCGCGAACTCGAGTTGACCAAGACGCTGACCACGCTCGGCAAACCCGGGGTTCAGGTGGCTGTGATCGCACGGCGTCCGAATGGCTATTTCATCACCCATGTTGAAGGGGGGCAATTTCCGGTGGTCAACGGGAAAACCCTGGATGCGCAGGCGCACCAGTTGGGGGACCATGATGTCATCGAGATTGCCGGTATCAAGATGGAGTTTTTCTTCAAGACCTGAGTCGATTCGGGCACAGGAAGCGCGTTGAAAAAAAATCTGATCCGGATCGTTCTGGGCCTGTTGCTGGGCTTGGGTTTTCTTGGCCATGCAGCGAAGGTTTATCAGATTCCGCTGCTCAGCACCCTTGATGCGTTTGTCTATGATGCCCGGTTGCGGCTGACCGCCAAGGGCGGCGTGGATGAGCGTATCGTCATTCTCGATATCGACGAACGCAGTCTCTCCGAAGTTGGGCGTTGGCCCTGGAGTCGTGACAAGATGGCCAAGCTTGTCGATCGACTGTTCAACGAATACGGGGTTGCCATTCTTGGCTTCGACGTGGTTTTTGCCGAACCGGACCACAGCTCGGGCCTGCGCTCGCTCGAGTCGTTGGCCGGCGGGGAGTTGCGAGGGGATGCGGCTTTTCAGGCGACGCTGCGTGGTTTGCGCGGACAGCTCGACTATGACCGGCGTTTCGCCGAATCCTTGCGTGGCCGCCCCGCCGTGCTGGGGTATTACTTTACCAACCTTGACAAGGCGCATCGGAGCGGTGTGCTGCCGGAACCGGCCGTGGCGGCGGCGGCCTTCAAGGACCGGAAGATTGCCTTCACGACCTGGACCGGTTTTGGCGCCAATCTTCCCGAATTCCAGAAACCCGTCGTGAATGCCGGACACTTTAATCCGATGGTCGATTTCGACGGCATCTCGCGCCGCGTTCCCATGCTCGTCGAGTACGAGGGAAACTATTACGAGTCGCTTTCGCTGGCGATGGTCCGTGTGCTGTTGGGCAAGCCGCCGATTGTTCCCGGTTATCCCGAACAGGGTAAGGTTTCGAGCCGCGACTATGGCGGGTTGGAATGGCTCGAACTCCCGACTTCGCGGGGCGTTCTGCGGATTCCGGTGGACGAGAACGTGGCCGCGCTGGTGCCCTATCGCGGTGCCCAGGGCAGTTTCCGGTACCTGTCGGCAGCGGATGCGCTGGCGGCTCGCCTGAAGCCGGAACAGCTTCGCGGCAAGATCGTCCTGCTCGGCACGACGGCGCCGGGCCTGATGGATTTGCGGGCGACGCCGGTTGGCGAGACCTATCCTGGCGTCGAAATTCATGCCAGCCTCGTGGCCGGCATGCTGGACGGTGAATTGAAGCAGAAGCCGCCCTACATGATCGGTGCCAATGTTCTGGTGATCGTGCTGACGACCATGTTGCTGGCCTTGCTGCTGCCGATTCTCTCGCCGCTCTGGGCGAGTGTGTTGGCCCTCGGCACGCTCGCCGTGGTATCGGGGCTCAACATTCTGCTCTGGTCAGCGGGGCTGGCCCTGCCGTTGGCCGCAGTCGTCACGCTGATTCTGGCGCTGTATGCGCTGAACATGTCCTGGGGCTATTTTGTCGAGTCACGCAGCAAGCGCCAGTTTGCCGAGTTGTTCGGGCAGTACGTGCCACCGGAGCTGGTCGATGAAATGGCTCGTGACCCCGAGCGCTACAGCATGGAAGGCAAGAATGAGGAACTGACGGTCCTGTTCTCGGATGTGCGCGGCTTTACCAGCATTTCGGAAGGTCTCGATCCCAAGGAGCTGACCCAGTTGATGAACGAGTACCTCGGGGCAATGACACAAGTTGTCCAGCGGAACCGAGGCACGCTGGATAAATATATCGGCGACGCGATCATGGCCTTTTGGGGGGCGCCGGTGGCCGACGCTGAGCACGCCCGACGGGCCGTATTCACGGCGCTGGAAATGCAGCGCGAACTACGCAAGCTCGATGCGCCGTTCAAGGCGCGTGGCTGGCCTGAACTGCATATCGGCGTGGGCATCAATACCGGCACGATGACTGTCGGCGACATGGGGTCGACGGTACGGAAATCCTATACGGTGATGGGCGATGCGGTGAATCTTGGTTCGCGCCTGGAAGGCATTACCAAGCAATATGGAGTCGGCATCATTGTCAGCGATTCGACCAAGGCGCAGGTCAAGGATGTGCTGTACCGCGAACTGGATCGTGTTCGCGTCAAGGGCAAGGACGAACCGGTGGGAATTTTCGAGCCGCTCGGTCTGTCCTGCGATGTCGAGCCGGCGCGGCAAGACGAAGTGAAACTGTGGAACCAGGCGTTGCGGTATTATCGGCAACAGGATTGGGATGCTGCCGAGTTGCAGCTCATCAACTTGCTGCGCCAGTCTCCGCAATGCTATCTGTATCAGCTGTACGCCAAGCGGGTCGCGCACTGCCGTGCCAATCCTCCCGGGGACGGATGGGATGGCGTGACGACGTTCGAGACGAAGTGACAGAACTAACGATCGGCAAACTCTACCTATGATGGAACAGGGATGAAGGTCAGAATTCTCGGTTGCAGCGGCGGCATCGGCGGCAAGCATCTGCGCACGACCTCGATGCTCGTCGATCATGACATCCTGATTGATGCGGGGACGGGCGTTGCCGATTTGACGCTCGCCGAACTGGCGATGATCGATCATGTTTTCGTGACCCATTCGCATCTCGATCATATCGCCGCCCTGCCCTTGATGATCGACTCCATTGCCGACATGCGCGACAAGCCGGTCATTGTTTACGCGACCGATGCGACGCTCGAAATTCTGCGCAACCATGTGTTCAACTGGGCGATCTGGCCGGATTTCAGCGAAATTTCGATCCGTGAACGTCCGGTCATGCAGTATCAGATGATTCGTATCGGGCAGGCCGTGCGGTTCGGCGAGCGAACGATTACAGCGCTTCCTGCGGAACATACGGTGCCGGCCGTCGGGTATCACCTCGATTCAGGCCGGGGGAGCCTCGTATTTACAGGCGATACCACGGTCAATGATGCTTTCTGGCCGGCGCTCAACCGCATTGCCAATCTGCGCTATCTCCTGATCGAGACGGCCTTTTCCAATCGCGAAAAAAATCTGGCGGTGACGTCAAAGCATCTCTGCCCAAGCTTGCTGGGCGAAGAGCTCGGCAGGATGACGGCCGAGGCCAAGGTCTATATTTCGCACCTCAAGCCGGGGCAGATTGAATTGATCATGAGCGAGATTGCCGAGTGTGCCGGCGACTTTTCTCCGAAGATGTTGCAAAACAATCAGGTATTCGAGTTCTAGATCATGATGTCCCGGGACTGTTCAGACAGCGATCGCATTTTTCTTTCGGCCGCCATCCATACCCTTCAACCACTGGATACCCTTTCGCCTGGTCGTCGCGAGGAACTGGCCGGCTTGTGTGCCGTGGAGCGCTGCGCACTTGGCCAGGATCCGTTCCGTCTACGCGGCACGCAAGGGCAGATGGTTTATCTGTTGAGCGGCGAACTCAAGCTGGCGCATGGCGATGGTTCGATGAACGTCATTGTCGGCGGTAGCGAGGCGGCTCGGCGGCCGCTGTGTCAGCCGGTGTGCCCGCAGCGGTCCGATTTGTGCGCGGGCAAGGCAATTACTGACGTGACGCTGCTCCGTATCGATGCCGATGCGCTCGACATCATGATGACCTGGGATCAATTGTCGGCCGCGTCTCCACCGCCGGATGGCGAGGCCGACCATCCGGACTGGCGGCTGATGTCGGGTGCCTTTCGCCTCGAAAGTCTGACCCAAGGGGCTTTGTCGCCATTGCCCGCCGCCTGCATCGATGCCCTGCTTCGGCGTTTTGAGCGTATTCGCGTCGACGCCGGGGAGGTCATCGTGCGCGAGGGGGATGAAGGCGATTTTTACTACATCATCGAAAGCGGTACCTGCCAGGTTACGCGTCGTGTCGGTGGCGTCGACATGTCACTCGCCGATCTCAAGCCGGGGGATGCGTTCGGTGAAGAGGCGCTGGTGGCTGACGCCCGGCGCAATGCCACGGTACGCATGCGGCGTGCTGGCGTGTTGTTGCGTCTCGGCAAGTCGGACTTCATTGAATTGTTGCGCGAGCCTTTGCTAAAGCGTTTGCCTTGGCGCGAGGCGCGGCACGAGGTGGAAACGGCGGGCGCCGTCTGGCTGGATGTGCGCTATCCATCCGAGTACCAGGTGGATCGCCTGCCGGGTGCACTGAATGTGCCGCTCGGAGAAATCCGCAACGCGATCGGCGTGCTCGACCGCTCGCGCGAGTACATTGTCTATTGTCAGAGCGGGCGCCGCAGCTCGGCCGCGGCCTTCCTGCTTTCCCAGCACGGCTATCGTGCCGGTTGCCTTGAAGGCGGCCTGCGTGCGATCGCACACGAATCACTTTCTTGACCTGGTTGACCTCATGGAAACTCCTGGCGCAGGCGAAATCAATCATCGGCTTGCCTTTCTGAAGACGCTGCAGGTCGTTACCAACAAGATTCACGCGACCAGCAACGCCGACGAAATCATGCTCGAGATGTCGCAGGACATCTGCAATCTCTTCAACTGTGACCGTCTGACGATCTACGTGCTCAGCGAGGACAAGCAAAGTATCGTTTCCAAGGTCAAGACGGGGCTCAACTCGTTCAAGGACATTCGTCTGCCGATCTCCGAGCAGAGCGTCGCCGGCTATGTGGCGGCAACGCGCAAGGCCGCGAATATCCGCGACGTCTATGACGAAGTCGAGTTGAAGAGCTACAGCCCGAGCATGCAGTTCCTCAAGGAAGTCGATCGCCGCACCGGCTATCGCTCGAAGCAGATGCTGGTGGCGCCGATTCTCGATATGCCGGGCAATGAGTTGCTCGGGGTCATCCAGTTGATCAACAACCGATCGGATACCCCGTTCCCGGCGCTGACCGAGGAAGGGATTCTCAGTCTGGCGCAGACGCTGGCGGTAGCTTTGACGCAACGCCTGAAACCCCGCCCCTTCGCGCAGTCGAAGTATGACGCGCTGGTGACCGACGGGGTGATTTCAGCTGCCGAGCTCGATTTGGCGCAACGGTCGGCCCGGCGTAAAGGGCTCGGTCTGGAGGAGGCGCTGATCAACGAATTCCAGGTCAAGCCCTCGGCGATCGGCAACGCGTTGTCGCGCTTTTTTGGCGTGCCCTACGAACCGTTCAAAAGCGACCGCATCAAGCCGATGGACTTGTTGCGGAATCTCAAGCGCGAATATGTCGAAGCCAACGAGTGGTTGCCGATCGAAGAGGGCAGCGACGGGGTGGTGGTGCTGGCGATGGACCCCGAGCGCATCAAGAGTGCGCGGATCGTCAACAACATCTTTCCGAAGGGCAAGATCGTTTATCGGGTGACGACCAGCGCCGAATTCATCAAGACGATCGAACAGTTTTATGGCGCGCTCTCTGATATGGGGACGGTCGGCGACATGCTGTCCGGACTGGATGAAGGCGAATCCGGAGAGGGCGGCAGCGGCGATGACCTGTCGGCGGCCGCAGACAACGAGCTTGTCCGCCTGGTCAACAAGGTCATTGTCGATGCCTACCAGCAAGGCGC
>CAYUYI010000032.1:0-10191 GCA_964448995.1 uncultured Propionivibrio sp.
TTGATGTAGCCCTTCCAGCCGGTGGTGGTGCGCGGCTTTTCGAAGTAGACGCGCATGACCAGGAGCAGGGTGTCGCCGATTTCGTCGGCCAGCGCCTTGAGGCGGCGCGCATAGTCGAGACCGGCGACGGGGTCGTGAATCGAGCACGGCCCGACCACGGCGAACAGGCGGTGATCCTTGCGGTCAAGAATGTTGCGCAGCGCTTCGCGGCTCTGCATCACCGTTTGTGTCGCGTTCCCCGATAGTGGCACGCGGAGATGGATTTCCTCGGGCGAGGGCATCGGGTCGAAATCGGTAACGTTGACGTTCTCGATGTCGGGGGTGGCAAAATTGGTCTTGTCCGGATGGTTCATGGCTTGAGTTGTTTGAGGAGTTCCTTGATTGCGCCAACACGCTCGGCAAGTGTCGGGCAGGGGCGAGAAACGGACAGTTTATCCTGTCCTGCCAGCTTGTAGTTCCGGTTCTTCTGGATCAGGTTGATGATGACGATGGGCTCGATCGGCGGATTCGGCTCGAACTGGACGACGATGCCGCTGGCTGTGGCGTCGAGCTTGATAATGCCGAGCGGCTTGCAGAGCAGGCGCAGGCGATGGCTTTCGAGCAGCGACAGGGCTTGCGGCGGCAGCTCGCCGAAGCGATCGACCAACTCTTCCTGCATCGCCGTGATGTCGTCGAGTCCATCGCAGTTGGCAAGGCGCTTGTAGAGTGTCAGGCGTTCATGCACGTCCGGCGCGTAGTCGTCCGGAAGCAGCGCTGGGGTGTGCAGGTTGATTTCGGTGGCGATGCCAAGCGGTTCGAGCAGGTCGGTATCCTTGCCCTGGCGCAACGCGCTGACGGCGCGGTTGAGCATTTCGGTGAAAAGATTGAAACCGATTTCCTGCATCGCACCGGACTGGTTTTCGCCGAGGATTTCGCCCGCGCCGCGGATTTCGAGGTCGTGCATCGCCAGATAGAAGCCGGCACCGAGTTCGTCCATCATCTGGATGGCTTCGAGGCGCTGCTTGGCCTGCTTGGTCAACCCCGAGGTGCCGTCGACGTCCCCATGGGTGAGGAGGTAGGCGTAAGCCTGGTGGTGCGATCGGCCGACGCGTCCGCGCAGTTGGTGTAGCTGGGCGAGGCCGAACTTGTCCGCGCGATTGATGACGATGGTGTTGGCGTGCGCGTTGTCGATGCCGGTTTCGATGATCGTCGTGCACAGCAGCAGGTTGGCGCGTTGCTGCGTGAAATCACGCATCACGCGTTCCAGTTCGCGCTCGTTCATCTGGCCATGGCCGACGACGATGCGTGCTTCCGGGAGTAGCTTCGTCAGTTTTTCCCGCATGTTGTCGATGGTGTCGACTTCGTTGTGCAGGAAATACACCTGGCCGCCGCGTTTGAATTCACGCAGCAAGGCTTCACGGATGATGCCATCCGAGTAGCGTGAGACGAAAGTCTTGATCGCGAGGCGCTTTTGCGGTGCCGTGGCGATGACGGAAAAGTCGCGCAACCCTTCGAGCGACAGGCCGAGCGTGCGCGGGATTGGTGTGGCGGTCAGCGTCAGCACGTCGACCTCAGCGCGCAGCGCTTTCAGGGCTTCCTTCTGGCGCACACCGAAGCGATGTTCTTCGTCGATGATGACGAGGCCGAGGCGGGTGAAAGACACATCCTTCTGCAGCAATTTGTGCGTGCCGATGACAATGTCGATCTTGCCCTCGGCCAGTTCTTTCAACGCCTGTGTGGTTTCCTTGGCAGTCCTGAAGCGCGAGAGTTCGGCGATCTTCACCGGCCAGTCGGCGAAGCGGTCACTGAAGGTCTGGAAGTGCTGTTCACACAGCAGGGTGGTCGGGCAGAGGACAGCGACCTGCTTTCCACCAGCCACGGCGCAGAAGGCGGCGCGCAACGCAACTTCGGTCTTGCCGAAGCCGACATCGCCGCAAACGAGGCGATCCATTGGCTTGCCCGATTTCATGTCGTTGATGACGGCTTCGATGGCGGCGGCCTGATCCGGTGTTTCCTCAAAGCCGAAGCCGTCAGCAAAAGCGTCGTAGTCATGCGCAGTGAACTCGAAGGCGTGGCCTTGGCGCGCGGCGCGGCGGGCATAGAGCGCCAGCAGTTCGGCGGCCGTATCGCGCGCCTGCAGCGCGGCCTTCTTCTTGGCCTTTTCCCATTGCGGCGAACCGAGCGTGTGCAACGGGGCAGTATCCGGGTCCGCGCCGGAATAGCGCGAGATGACGTGCAACTGCGAAACCGGAACGTAGAGCTTGGCGTCGCCGGCATAATGCAGTTCGAGGAACTCCATGTCGCCTTCGCCGAGATCCATGTGGATCAGGCCTTGGTAGCGGGCGATGCCGTGCTGCTCGTGGACGACCGGATCACCGACCTTGAGTTCGGTGAGGTCGCGCAGCCAGTTGTCGAGTGAGGCTTTCTTTTGTGCCGCGTGACGTGCGCGGCGCGAGGGGCTGCCGGCGTAGAGTTCGGCTTCGGTGATGAAGGCCAGTCCTTCAAGCAGAAAGCCTGCGTGTAGCGGGCCGACGCTCAGGGCGAGTCGGCTATCGCTGGCGAGAAACCCGGTGAGATCGGCCGTGGTCTCGGGTTTGAGTCCGTATTCGGCAAACAGGCCAGCCAGGGTTTCGCGGCGACCGGCACTTTCGGCTAGCAGCAGAATTCGGCCGGGATGATCGTCGATAAAGGCTTTCAGACCGGCCAAAGGATCCTCGGCACGGCGGTCTACGGCGACCGGCGGCACGGCGCGGGTCGGACCACTATTCCCTTTGGCGAGGATGAGTCGGGCATAGGGTTTGGCGGCGGTGAAGAAGGTTTCTTCGTTTAGAAAAAGCTCGCCCGGCGCCAACAGAGGGCGGGTTTTTTCGCCGGAGAGCATTTGATAGCGCGATTGCGCATCGCCCCAGAAGTCACGCAGCGCGGCTGGTACGTCGTTGTGCAGGCAGAGCGTCGCATCCTTGGGCAGGTAGTCGAACAGGGTTGCGGTATCGTCAAAGAACAGCGGCAACCAGTACTCGATGCCAGCCGATGGAATGCCGCTGGAAATATCCTTGTAGATACCGGCCTTGGCCGGATCGCCCTCAAAGATTTCGCGGAAGCGCTGGCGAAACCGCGCGCGACCCTTGTCATCCATCGGGAATTCGCGTGCCGGCAACAGGCGGATTTCCGGTACCGGATAGAGCGTTCGTTGCGTATCGACGTCGAAGGTCTTGATACTCTCGATTTCGTCATCGAACAGATCAATTCGGTACGGTAGCGCTGAACCCATGGGGTAAAGGTCGACGAGACCACCGCGAATGGAGTATTCGCCCGGTGAGACGACGTTGGAAACATGGGTGTAGCCGGCGAGCGTGACTTGCGACCGGAAAGCTTCAGCGTCGAGTGTTTCGCCTTTCTTCAGAAAGAAGGTGTAGGCCGCCAGGTAGGCGGGTGGGGCGAAACGGTAAGCGGCGGTCGAGGCTGGCACCAGCAGCACATCGCATTCGCCACGCGTGATGCTGTAGAGCGTGGCCAGCCGTTCCGAGACAAGGTCATGATGCGGCGAGAAACTGTCGTAGGGCAGTGTTTCCCAGTCGGGAAGCAAGCGTACGCGCAGGTCGGGGGCAAACCATGGAATTTCGTCGAGCAGGCGCTGTGCGTCACCGGCATCTGCGGTGATGACGCTTAGCAGCGAACGCTTTGCCGACCGGCCCGCCAACTGAGCGACATGCAAGGCGTCGGCTGAGCCAGCGAACGAAGGGAGTTGGGTGCGTTCTCCCGCTTTGAAAGCGGAAGTCGGCAACTGCGTGACAGCAATGGAAGCAGAACTCGGTTGATGCACAAGAGTAGGGCGCAAATTCATGGACGGACACAGCGACTAATGGGCCATTATAGCGGATGGCCAAGAACGCCATGATTGGTAACGAAGGTTTAATGAAGGCAACTTGTTTCATGCCAATCTATTTGTCCTATACAATGGCGGTTTTCGATTAACTTTGATGTTAAGGATGAAGATGACTGATCGGTCGCGATTATCAGTTTCTGTCGTGTCGGCCCTCGTTTCGGCTGTCGTTCTTTCTGTGTTGTCGGGTTGTGCCGTGCAGACTGCACCTGTTGTGCAGAAAGAGGCTCAACAATCCATCGCGACTCAGAAAGCGGCTCAACAGGCTTTGGCTGCCCAAGCGCCTTCGACACCGATCCTCAAGCGCAAGATCGCATTGGGTCGGATTACCAATGAAACGAGTTATGGTCGTTCCCTGTTGAGGGATAGTCAGGGAGACCCTTTGGGCAAGCAGGTCACTGATTTGATGAGTAAAGCATTGACAGAATCAGGGGCATACCTTGTGTTTGAGCGCCCGGATGTGGGGCGTTTGCAAGCCGAAGGGCGCTTGACGGAAAGCAAATTGAATTTGATCGGTGTAGACGCGCTCATTGTGGGGTCGCTCACGGAATTCGGGCGAAAAACGATCGGAGAAACCGGTTTTGTTTCGGCAAGCAAGCGTCAGGTTGCTTTTGCCAAGGTGGATATTCGTGTTGTAGACGTTAAGACAGGCCAGGTGTTTTTTGCGACATCAGGTGCTGGTGAGTCATCAACGGAGACCGCTTCGACATTCGGATTCGGCTCTCAGGCTTCTTACGATGGAACGTTGAACGATTCTGCCATTCGGCAGGCTGTGTCAGAAGCCGTCAATCGTTTATCAAAGGAGATGGCTGGGCGGCCTTGGCAGACGTCCATCCTGAAAGTGGACGGAGGCCGGATGTTCATCGGTGGCGGGAAAAGCCAGGGAATTCAACCCGGGATGATTTTTTCGGTCGAGACGCAGGGCGAAAGGATCAAGTCACCACAAACAGGGGCTGAGGTAACTTTGCCCGGACGGCAGGTTGCGCGAATTCGGGTTGAATCGAGTTTTGGAGACAATGAATTGAACGAAGGCTCGGTCGCGACCGTGGTATCGGGAAGCGTTGCTGGTATGGGCCTGGAGCATTTGGTGGTTCGTTTTGAAGGGGCTAGATGATGAATAAGTCGTTTCGTGCTTTTGCCGTAGCTTCAGTGTTTGGCGTGGTGATCTCACTTTCTGGTTGTATCCAGATGCCTACTGAAAGATCCGGAGTGGCGGATTTGCGCCCCCAGATTTCCTTCAGCACCGTTAACGAAAACCTGTATGCCTCACGTGTGAGCGTGGATGGCATGGATGTCGGGGTGGTGGGCGATTTTGTTTCGGGGCGTGCGGCCCTGCGCGTTCTGCCTGGAAATCATCGAATTGTGGTTGTTGGAAATGGTGCCGTTCTACTCGATGAAAAAACATATATGGGGGATGGTGCGAGCCGTTCGTTCCAGATTCAATAGGAAAAAAATAATGAGATTGGTCATGGCGTTATCGTGCGCCGTTGTTTTGTCGGCGTGTGCGACCCAGCGGCAGTATCAATGGGGTGATTACGAACAGTCGTTGTATGAGGGCTACAAGGACTCGTCGAAAATGGAGGCCTTGATGCAGAGTCTTGAAGCGAACATCGGGCAATTGGAAAAAAGCAATCAGAAAATACCGCCCGGTCTCTATGCAGAGTTGGGGACAATCTATTTGCAGGCCGGTTCGCAAGACAAGGCGATTGCGATGTATGGGCGTGAACGGGATCTGTGGCCGGAAAGCAAGGGGCTCATGAATGCGTTGATTCAGAATCTTGAGCGAATCAAAAACAAGGACAAGGGCGAAGAGAGTGTCCAGAACGGCGGTGCAAAATGAGGGGCGTTGTATTTGTTTTGTCGCTGTTCCTGTTGGCTGGGTGCGTTACGCAGCCCACCAAAAGAGACATGAGTGCCTTTGAGTCCGCCGCACCTCGCTCGATTTTGGTGGTGCCGACAGTAAATAAAACACTGGATGTTGATGCCCCCAATTATGTCTTGACGACCTTGCCGATTCCTCTCGCCGAAAAAGGTTTCTATGTTTTTCCCGTAAATACCACTCGATACGTGTTGGAACAGGAGGGGTATTACGAAGGCGAGAGAATTCATCAAATGCCTCCGCAGGAACTGTCTAAACTCTTCGATGCGGATGCTATTCTCTACGTCACGATTAATCGCTGGGATGCGCAATATATCGTGCTATCGACTCAGGTGACGGTCGAGTTTGAATATCGACTGGTCGGTCGTGAAGGAGTTGAATTCTGGCGAGAAACCAAGCGACTGGTCTACACGCCGCAGAACAATTCGGGCGGTGGTTTGATCGGCGCCTTGATCAATGCTGCGTTGACGCGGGCGGCCCCAAACTACATGCCGCTTGCTCGGCAGGCTAACTATCAGGCATTTTACGGTCCGCAGGCGTTTCCCGACGGACCGTACAAGGAAAAGTCAGAAAAGAAATGACGTCAAACGAACCCGGACTCTGTTCCGGGTTTTTTGTGTCGATGTCCTCCGTTCCGGCACTTTGGTATTCGTTGCGTTGGCTATATGATTGACCGAAATAAGGAGGGCCATCGATGCCGCAGTCCAGCTCGCTTAATCTGCTGTTGAATCCCGAAAAAATTCGCCGCCTCTCGATGCAGTCGCTGTTCGAGAGCCTGGAGGCGCTTTGCGAGGGGACCGTGATTGTCGATCGTGATGCGCGCATTGTGTGGATCAATGAACGTTATGCGACCCGGCTCGGCGCCCGATCGGCGGCCGAGGCGATCGGCAAAGAAATCGAAGAGGTGATCCCCAATAGCCTGATGCGTGCCGTTGTCAATACGGGCCAGCCGATTCTCCTGGATATCATGGAGACGCCGGGTGCTACGTTCGTGGTGACGCGGATTCCGCTCAAGAATGATCGCGGGGACGTTATCGGGGCTGCGGGTTTCGCGCTGTTCGACAAGGTGCAGTCGCTCAAGCCCCTGTTTGCCAAATGGGAGAGCATGCAGCAGGAAATCACGCTGGCGCAGAAGAATCTGGCCGGAAATCGTCGGCCGAAGTACACGTTCTCCAATTTCATCGGCTCAAGTCCGGTTTGCATGGAAGTCAAACGCCAGGCTCGTCGGGCGGCGCAACACGATGCGACGGTGCTTCTGCTGGGGGAAACGGGAACCGGCAAGGAACTGCTGGCGCATGCGATCCACGCCTCGTCGATGCGCAGTGGCAAGCCGTTTGTGGGCATCAATGTGGCGGCGATTCCGGACGCGCTGCTTGAAGCGGAGTTTTTCGGGGTTGCACCCGGTGCCTATACCGGGGCTGAAAAGAAGGGGCGCGAAGGCAAATTTCAGCTGGCTGATGGTGGCACTCTCTTTCTCGATGAAATCGGCGACATGCCCTTGCAACTCCAGTCCAAGCTTCTGCGCGTGTTGCAGGAGCAGGAATTCGAGCCGGTGGGTTCCAATCGCGTGGTCAAGATCAATGTTCGGATCATTGCGGCCACCAGCGTTGATCTGCAGCGCCGTGTCGCGGAAGGGCGTTTCCGCGAGGATTTGTTCTATCGACTCAATGTGCTTTCGATCCGCGTGCCGCCGCTGCGCGAGCGAATGGCTGATATCGAGGCCCTGTGCGAGAGCATCCTCGAACAGATCGAGTTACGGACAGGGTTGTCGCATCGAGAACTGACGCCGGACGCCATCGAACGCCTGCGCAGTTGCGTCTGGCGCGGCAACGTTCGTGAATTACAGAACGTGCTCGAAAAAGCGGTGATGATGACCGACAAGATTCGCCTCGGCGCTGCCGATCTTGTCGACGTGTTACCGACGGACAGAGTCCGTTTGCCTTTCCCCGGGAGTGAGCAGGTCGCCGTTCCGTTAGCACCCGGCGACGTGCGTTCTTATGAAACGGAGTTGGCTGAATTCGAGCGGCGTCTGTTGTCGAATGCCCTGGTAGCGAGCAAACAACGGGTCGACGTGGCGGCGCGCATGCTGGGGTTAGGACGGGCGACGATGTACCGAAAGATGCGTAGTCTTGGCATGGATTCTCAATAATGCGACAGTATCAGTTTTGAGAAAATAAAATAAGTTATTGATTATTGGTTGTTGTGTAAAAAAGACGTCGTCTCTGTTTTGAGAATTGTTGTTTATGCCTGACTTCACTTTTGCGTAAAACGACATAAAAACAGCGTCTTCCTTCCTCTGGCACGACACCTGCTAGCAATCCTCCGATAAAAGAAGCCGTATCGGCCATCGCGCCGGTGCGAGACATATCAGGCAGGCATCCGGTGCACTCACCGGTACGTTTGCCGCCACAAGGAGGATCGTCATGTCGCAGCCCAGTCAGCAGGAAAAATGTCAGTGTAACAAGCGCAGCAAGGTTGTTTCCGCTGCCGAGGCCGTCCGCCACATCAAGGATGGGGATACGTTGGCGACGTGCGGTTTCGTCGGAATCGGTTTTGCCGAAAACATCGCCATTGCCATTGAGCAGCGTTTTCTGGGCAACGATCCGGAATCGCCCGCAGGAAGTCCGCGCAACCTGACATTGACCTATGCTGCCGGGCAAGGTGACGGCAAGGAGCGTGGCCTCAATCATCTGGGGCATGAGGGGCTGGTCGCGCGTGTCATCGGCGGTCACTGGGGGTTGGCACCGAAGCTGCAGAAACTGGCGGTGACGGACAAGATCGAAGCCTACAACCTGCCGCAAGGTGTGATTTCGCAGCTTTTCCGCGATATTGCCGCAGGCAAGCCCGGCCAGCTATCCCGCATTGGTTTGGGCACCTTTGTTGATCCCCGCCATGGTGGCGGCAAGATCAATGCCTCAACCAAGAAGGATCTCGTCGAACTTCAGGAAATCGATGGAAAGGAATATCTCTTCTATCGGACTTTCCCGATCAATGTCGGCATTATCCGCGGCACTACCGCCGATCCCGACGGCAACATCACGATGGAAAAGGAGGCGTTGACGCTGGAAGGGTTGTCGGTGGCGACGGCTGCCCATAATTCTGGCGGCATCGTCATTGTTCAGGTCGAGCGCGTCGCGGAGCGTGGCACGCTGAATCCGAGGCAAGTCAAAATTCCAGGCATTCTGGTCGATTTTGTGGTGGTGGTCGAGAAGCCCGAGTACCAGATGCAAACTTTTGCAGAACTCTACAACCCGGCATATTCCGGCGAGATTCGCGTGCCGATGTCGTCGATTCCGAAAATGGAATTGTCGGAGCGCAAGATCATCGCGCGTCGGGCCGCAATGGAGCTTGAACCGGACAGCATCGTCAACCTCGGTATCGGCATGCCGGAGGGGGTTTCAAGCGTTGCGGCGGAAGAGGGGGTGGTGGATTTGATGACGCTGACGGCAGAACCGGGCGTCGTCGGTGGCATTCCTGCCGGTGGCCTGAGTTTCGGTGCGGCGAGTAATGCGCAGGCAATCGTCGATCAGCCTTATCAGTTCGATTTTTATGATGGCGGCGGCCTTGACGTGACTTTCCTCGGATTGGCACAGGCAGACCAGCACGGCAACCTCAACGTCAGCAAATTCGGGCCTCGTCTTGCTGGCGCCGGTGGCTTCATCAATATCAGCCAGACCGCGAAAAAGGTCATCTTCGTCGGTACGTTCACCGCCGGCAAGCTTGATGTCACCGTCGAAAGCGGTGCCTTGAAGATTCTGAATGAAGGCGAGACGGTCAAGTTCGTTTCGGAGGTCGAACACCGCACCTTCAGCGGTGAATATGCCTTCAAGAACGGCCAAACCGTCCTCTACATCACCGAGCGTTGCGTCTTCCGTCTGGTCGAGAAGGGCTTGGAATTGATCGAAATCGCGCCCGGTGTCGACCTGGACAAGGACATCCTGTCGCTAATGGAATTCCGCCCGGTGATCAGCCCGAAACTGAAGATCATGGATGCGCGGATATTCCGCGATGAGCCAATGAATCTTCGGCCGGACATCCTGGCAAAACAATAACGTATACAAGAAATGCCGTGAGGCATACGCGCAGCAAACACAGTCGAATCGACTGATTGACCAACGGAGGGTAATCACATGAGTTTTCTGATCGTACTGGCATCATTATGTTTCTTGATGTTTGTCGCCTACCGAGGCTACAGCGTCATCCTTTTTGCGCCTGTGGCTGCCATGGGTGCGGTGCTTTTGGTGGACCCGAATCTGGTCGCGCCAATGTTCACCGGCTTGTTCATGGACAAGATGGTGGTGTTTGTCAGGCTCTATTTCCCGATTTTCTTGTTAGGGGCCATCTTCGGGAAAGTGATCGAGCTTTCGGGCTTCTCAAAGGCGATTGTTGCCGCTGTCATCAACATGATCGGTGCTTCTCGTGCGATCGTAGCGATTGTCGTGGTGTGCGG
>CAYUYI010000032.1:10291-13090 GCA_964448995.1 uncultured Propionivibrio sp.
GGGGAAGGCTACGGTACGGACCTGGTCAACGAGCCGGCGGCGTTTGAACACGAAAAGCTCGCCAACCCGTTCATTGCCATCCTGCCGCTGATTCTGGTCGGGGTGATGAACAAGGTGTTTACGGTGATCATCCCGCAAGTTTATGGTGCGAGCGTCTCCTTCTCGCCGGTTGTCGTCGGCAAGGCTGCGCCCGTGGTGCAACAGACCAAGGCGATCATGGCCATCTGGGCAGTTGAAGGTGCGCTCCTGATCGGTATCGCGACGGTTTTCGTCTTTGCGGGCAAAATCGTTATTCAGAAATTTGCCGAGGGCAGCAAAGCGGCTATCGCCGGCGCTTTGTTGGCAACGATGAACACGGCATCTGAATACGGTTTCGGTGCAGTGATCGCGGCGCTACCGGGCTTCCTGGTCGTTTCGCAAGCGCTGGCCGCTATCCCCAATCCGCTGGTCAACGAAGCGATTTCGGTCACCGCGCTGGCCGGGATTACCGGTTCGGCGTCAGGTGGCATGAGTATTGCGCTGGCTGCGTTGTCGGAAACCTTCATCCAAAGTGCGCAAACTGCCGGCATCCCGCTTGAGGTCTTCCATCGCGTGGCAGCGATGGCCTCCGGTGGTATGGACACGCTGCCACATAACGGTGCCGTGATTACGCTGCTGGCGGTGACCGGGCTGACCCATCGTCAATCCTACAAGGACATCTTTGCCATCACCTGCATCAAGACCTTTGCCGTTTTCGTGGTGATTGCCGTCTATTACATGACCGGGCTGGTCTGATCCGTCCAATTGCCTGAATCCAGATTCTGATCGAAATATCAGGGTCTGGGTTCTGGTCGTTCCCCCGCTGTATCACCGTTTAATCTGTATATCTATTAAGCATGTGAAGGAATTCATCATGTCCAGAGTGAGCATCATTGGCGCATACAACACGGAGTTCGGCGCCTTCGTCAAAAAAGACAAGGCCACCGGGCTGATTACGGATACCAAGACCTACTACGATTTGCTGATTGAGGCCGGGCGCGGCGCGATCAAGGATGCCGGACTCGATCCGGCCGATATTGACGCCGTGTATGTCGGGTCCTGTTCTCCGGCTTCATTCATCAATCAAGAGCATGTTGCCCCGTTGGCGGCGGAGATCGACCCGGCGCTGCGCTTCAAACCGATGACGCGTTGCGAATGCGCTTGTGCATCATCATCCGTGGCGTTCTACGACGGTATTTATGCTGTCGAATCGGGGCGCTATCGCAACGTGTTGGTGATCGGCGTAGAAAAAATGAATCTGTTGCCGACACCGCAAATGACGCATGTGCTGGCCTGTTGTTCGCACTGGCCGAGCGAAGGCGCGCAGGGTTGGTCTTTCCCGATGCTTTTTGCGGCCTATGCCAAGGGGTATCAGAAGCACTACGGCATTGCGAACACAGATCTTGAAAACATGTTGTGGACGGCGGGGGCATTGTGCTACAAGAACGGCGCCGAGAACCCGCTCGCCCATGTGAAGAATGGGCCGGCTTCGCTGGAAGCGATCCGCAAGCTGAGCGAACTTGACAGCAACGGGAAGTGCAGGAACGTGATGATCGCGCCGCCGTTGCGCCTGCATGACTGCTCACTGGTGACTGATGGTGCGGCCGCGCTGGTCATTACACAGACGTCGAACGTCAGTAACAAGGCCCGTGCCGTCGAAGTTGCCGGGATCGGCCACTCGGTCGAGCGCTTGCCGGAAAACGTGCGTCCCAACATGCACGAGCTGATGGCCGGCAAGGACGCCGTTGCCAAGGCCTACAAGGAGGCCGGCATCACGGCAGCCGATATTGACTTCGCCGAAGTGCATGACTGCTTCACCATCAACATGATCCTGTCGACCGAGGCGCTGGGGCTGGCGCAGGACGGGCGCGGCGGCTTCGATTACATCGACGGCCGCTTCACCCGTGACGACAGGACCGCCATCAATCTCTCCGGTGGCCTGAAATCGAAAGGCCACCCGGTCGGCGCGACCGGGGCGTCGATGCATGCCCTGGCATACAAGCAATTGATCGGCGAACCGATCGGTGTGGCGGCGAAAAAGGCCGATGTCGGTGTTGTCTTCAATGTCGGCGGGTCATCGGTCACCAACTGTGTCACTGTCCTCAAGGCGCCGAAATAAGGCGGTCGTGGCGAAGGAAAGAACCATGAAAATCTTTACCTACAACGACATGCTGTTTTCGCTCGAACCTGTCGGCGGGAAATGGGACATCGTTTGCAAACGCGGGGATGACCGGTCGGCCTATGTGGCTGCCGGTATCTTTCCTGCCGCGACCGAGTCCGAAGCCGAGATACGGGCGAAGGCGCTTGTCAAAGCGATTTGCCCGGTGGGCGTACGCGTGATCGGACCGGATGTGACTCGGCCAATGCGGGTCGATAGCCTCAGGATCATCGGTCCCGACGTGGCGCATCCCAACTTTGTTTATTGGGACAAGGACAGTTCGTCCTGTCCAAAAAAGTTTTGAGCTTTCAACTCACCAAGGACAAACATCATGGAAATCAAAGGTAGCGTCGCCGTCATCACAGGCGGTGGAAACGGCATCGGCGAAGCCGTGGCCAAGTACATGGTCAGCAACGGTGCCAAGGTCGTCATCGTCGACATGGCTCAGGCCAACATCGATCGTGTTGTTGCCGAGATCAAAGGCATGGGCGGCGAAGTGATCGGCGTCCAGGCCAATGTCACCAGCGAGGTCGATACGGCGCGTTTCTATCAGGCAGCGATCGAGGCTTTCGGCAAGATCAACATCGTCGTCTCCTGCGCCGGCATCATCCGCGACGGCACCA
>CAYUYI010000033.1:0-13088 GCA_964448995.1 uncultured Propionivibrio sp.
GGTTCAGGAAGTGGCGGTCGTGGCTGATGATGATCATCGTGCTGTTGCGGTCGTTAAGCACGTTTTCCAGCCAGCGGATCGTCGCGATGTCGAGGTTGTTAGTCGGTTCGTCGAGGATGAGGATATCCGGATCGGCGAACAGCGCCTGCGTCAGCAGCACCCGCAGTTTCCAACCCGGCGCGACCTCGCTCATCGGGCCGTAATGCTGATCGGAAGGGATGCCGACGCCGAGCAGCAGCTCGCCGGCACGCGCCTCGGCCGTGTAACCGCCATATTCGGCAAAGTGATGTTCCAGCTCGGCAGCGTGCAGGTAGTCTTCTTCCGTGGCTTCCGGGTTGGCGTAGATCGCATCCTTCTCCTGCATGCATGCCCACATCTGTTCGTGGCCCATCATCACCACGTCAATGACGCGCTGGTCTTCGTAGCCGAACTGATTCTGGCGCAGGTAGGCGAGGCGCTCGTGCGCATCCTTGGAGATATTGCCGGCACTCGGCTCAAGTTCACCGGCGACAATCTTGGCAAAAGTGGATTTGCCGGCACCGTTGGCACCAATCAGACCGTAGCGAAACCCTTCGCCGAACTTGACGGAAACGTTTTCAAACAGGGGCTTGGCCCCAAACTGCATGGTGATATTGGACGCGACGAGCACTCAGAAACCTCAGGAAATCAGCAAGTTGAGAAACCCGCTATTTTACCCGAGCCAGATGCCACGCATCGCATTTCAAGCACTCAAACGCAAAACAGGGGGTTTTGGCAAAAAATCTCTGCCCAAACCCCCTGTCCGCATTCGGTGCAGCCGGCCCGGTTTTATCCCGCGGCCGCCTGACGGCGCGCATCGTACGCCTGCAAGTGCGAGTAAGCCAGACGCAGCCAAGGCGCGGCAATGCCATGGCTCTCGGCGCGCGCTACCATGTCACCCAGGATGTGGTCGGCTTCGGTCGGCCCGCCCTTCTCGACATCACGCAACATCGACGCCATCAGGCCGGAACCTTTCTCCGTCAGTTGATTGCGGTACGCCGCCAGTTGCGCCTCGGCCACGGCATGACCGCTCGCCGCAGCCACGCTGGCGCACTCGTCAAGCAAACCGGTAATGAATGTCTCGCCAGCCACCGTGCCGAGAATCTGTCCAACGCTCGCACGCAAGGTACATGTTGCCCCGGCCAGCGAGGTCAGGAAAACAAACTTGTCCCACAACGCCTGATCGATGTTGTTCGACAGGATGAAATCGAACCCTGCCGTCGCAAGCAGCTTGGCCAGCGGCTCCAGCACCGCCGGTGCCGGCGTTCCGCGAGCCCCGGTGATGAAACGGTGCATCTTGTTAAGGTGCTGGATTTCGCCATGCGGCGCCAGCGTCACCGAAATGGCCGCCACGCCCCCGAGAACACACCCGGGTCCAAAACGCTCGACCAGCGCTTCGATGTGCCGGACACCATTGAGCAGCGGCAGGATGACCGTTCCCTCGCCAACCGCTGGCGCGATGGCATCCATCGCCGAACCGAGGTCGAAAGCCTTGCACGAGAGAATGACGACGTCGAATGGAGATTTCAGTTCCTCTCGCGTCACACACTGGGCGACCAGATGCAGATCGCCGAAGGCACTGGTGACGTTCAGTCCATCCTTGTCCAACTGCTTGGCACGTGCCGGACGGACCAGAAAAGTGACATCGCCGCCTGCGGCCTGAATCCGTGCCCCGTAATAACCGCCGATCCCCCCGGCCCCCAGAACTAGAATGCGCATTGTCGGTCTCCCGTGGCTTGAAAAGACAAACTCTACCACTCGCGCCGCGCCCCGTCTGCGGGAACGGCATTCATCGCCGACAACGGTAGCTTATACTCATGCCTTTGAGGCCCTTAGACTTTCAGCATCGACCCATGCCGCCAATGACCCACGCGCTGAACGACCCGAGTTACGACATCACCACGCTGGGGCAAGTGTTTACTCCGCCGGCGATTGTCGATTGCATGCGGCGCCTGGTGTGCAACCGGGGCCGTGTGCTCGAGCCGGCGTGTGGCAACGGCGCCTTCCTGCAGCACTTTCCCGGGGCCACCGGCATCGAGATCGATCCCCGCCATGCCCCACCCGAAGCGCTGGTGATGGATTTCTTCGAACTGCCCGACACCGAGCAGTTCGCCACGATTATCGGCAACCCCCCGTATATCCGTTATCAGGATATCTCGCCGGCAACCCGCCACCTGACGCGTGGCAGCCTCCTCGACGGACGCTCCAACCTCTACCTGTTTTTCATTGAAAAATGTCTGCGCCACCTGGAGCCCGGTGGTGAGTTGATCTTCATCACGCCGCGTGACTTCCTCAAGGCCACTTCGGCCGTGCCACTCAATCGCTTGCTCTACGCCACCGGCACGATCACCGACTTCGTCGATCTCGGCGACCTGCATCTGTTTGACGATGCCTCGCCCAACTGTGCGATCTGGCGTTTCGAACTCAACAACCACAGTCGGCGCACCCGGTACAGCGCGCTGGGGGCCGGACAGGACGCGAGTTTTCTCGAACAGCTGTGCTGGGAGGAACGACGATTCGTCGAAAGCAGCGGCCATCTTCTACTGACCCGTCACGACTACACGATGCAGCTGGCCGACATTGCCTTCGTCAAGGTCGGCGCGGTTTCCGGTGCTGACGATCTGTATGTCAGCGAGACCCACGGCAACCGTGATTTCGTGTATTCAGCCACCGCCAGCAAGGGCAAGACGCGGCGCATGATCTGGTGCGAACCCGGCGACCGCCCGCCCGAGGCCCTGCTGGCGCACAAGAAACGACTGATGGCGCGGCGCATCCGCTCCTTCGATGAATTCAACTGGTGGCAATGGGGCCGCGGCTATTACCAGTCGGAACAGTCGCGCGTCTATGTCAACGCCAAAACTCGGCGCAAACGGCCGTTCTTTGTGCACGACTGCCCGCATTACGACGGCTCGGTTCTGGCCATTTTCCCGCGCCATCCGGAAATCGATGTTCATCAGCTCGCCGAAGCACTCAACGAGGTCGATTGGGACGATCTCGGCTTCATCTGCGACGGCCGTTTTCTGTTCACGCAGCGCAGTCTGGAACAAGTCCCGCTGCCCGACAGCTTCCGCGCGTTTCTGCCCGATGCCGGCGCATCGTGGTGGGAAAAACTCAAGAACTATTTCTGAGCCGGATCGTCTATCCCGGCCCACAAGGAGAACCCATGGTCCCACATCTGACAACCGCCCTGACCGGCCCGCTGCTCGAACTGGAACGCCGCTTCCTGAACGCCGCACCTGAAATCGAACGCTGGCTTCGGGGCCAGTGGCAGGAGCACACGCCACCATTCTATGGCTCGGTTGATCTGCGCAACGCCGGTTTCAAGCTGGCACCGGTTGACATGAACCTGTTTCCAGGTGGTTTCAACAACCTCAACGCCGATTTCATGCCGCTCTGTGTGCAAGCGGCGATGACCGCCATCGAGAAGATTTGCCCAAGCGCCAAAAGTCTCCTGCTGATCCCGGAAAACCATACGCGCAACCTGTTCTACCTGCAGAACGTCGCGCGACTTGCCAACATACTGAGCCTCACCGGACTCGATGTACGCCTCGGCTCGCTGCTGCCCGAAATCACCGAGCCGACACCGATCGAGCTGCCCAATGGCCAGTCGCTGCTGCTCGAACCGCTGCTGCGCAGTCGCTACCGGCTCGGCCTCAAGGATTTTGACCCCTGCGCGATCCTGCTCAACAACGATCTCTCGGCCGGGATTCCGGACATCCTGCAGAATCTCAACGAGCAATTTGTCTTGCCACCACTGCACGCCGGGTGGGCCGTACGACGCAAATCGAATCACTTCAATGCATACGACGAGGTCGCCGATGAATTTGCCAAGCTGGTCGGCATCGACCCGTGGCAGATCAACCCCTATTTTTCAGTCTGCAGCCATGTCAATTTCCATGAACGACAGGGCGAAGAATGTCTGGCGGCCAACGTTGATGCGGTGCTGACGTTGATCCGCGAAAAATACAAGGAATACGGGATCAACGAGACGCCGTATGTCGTCGTCAAAGCTGACGCCGGCACCTACGGCATGGGCGTAATGACGGCCAAGAGCGCCGACGAAGTGATCGGCCTCAATCGCAAACAACGCAACAAGATGTCGGTGATCAAGGAAGGACTGAGCGTCACGCAGGTCATCATTCAGGAGGGCGTACACACCTTCGAACGGGTCACGAAAAACGACGCGGCCGAAGTCGCCGAACCGGTCGTCTACATGATCGACCGGTTCGTCGTCGGCGGTTTCTACCGAGTCCATGGTGGCCGCGGCATCGACGAAAATCTGAACGCGCCCGGCATGCATTTTGAACCGCTGGCTTTCGAGACGAGCTGCTGCCTGCCGGATTGTTGCCAAAACCCGGACGCGCCCCCCAATCGCTTCTACGCCTACGGCGTCGTTGCCCGACTGGCGCAACTGGCGGCGTCGCTGGAACTCGAACGCACCGCACCGGCAGACGAGTAGGATTAAAACAAGCTAAGAGGACACCATGCGACTTGCCTTCATTCTCGATCCGCTTGAATCGCTCAAGGCCTACAAGGACTCGAGCATCGCCATGATGCGCGCGGCCCAGGCTGCCGGGCATGCCATCTGGGCCATCCAGCAGCCTGCCATTCACTGGTCACCGCTGCACGGCGTCTGTGCCGAAGCGGTCCACCTGGAGATGCTCGACGCCAATGACGTCTGGCATGTCGAACTCGTTCGTCACACGGTGCCGTTGCGCGATTTCACCGCCGTGCTGATGCGCAAGGACCCCCCCTTTGATATGGAGTATGTCACCACGACCTGGCTGTTGGAACGTGCCGAATCCGAAGGCGCACGCATCTTCAACCGCCCGGCGGCGCTGCGCGATCACTCGGAAAAACTGTCGATTCTCGAGTTCCCGAGGTTCATCGTTCCTTCCCTGGTCGCCCGCGATGAAGCACGTATCCATGACTTCATCGACATCCACGGCGACTGTATCCTGAAACCACTCGACGGCATGGGCGGCGCCCAGATTTTCCGTGTCAGCGCCACCGACCCGAATCGCAATGTCATCGTCGAAACACTCACGTGCCAAGGTCGGCGCACGATCATGGCGCAGCGCTACATTCCTGAAATCACCCAGGGTGACAAACGCATCCTGATCGTCGGCGGACAGGTCGTGCCGTATTGCCTCGCCCGCATCCCAAAGCCCGGCGAAACGCGCGGCAATCTCGCGGCAGGTGGCCGCGGCGTCGCACAGGCACTCAGCCCGCGCGACCGCGAGATTGCCGAAACACTGGCCCCGGTGCTTGCCGCTCGCGGCCTGCTGCTGGTTGGCATCGATGTGATCGGCGACTGGCTCACGGAAATCAACGTTACCAGCCCGACCTGCATGGTCGAAATCGCCGAACAGGCAGGTTTCGATGCGGCCGCGCTGACCATTGCGACACTGGAAAAGGAATGCGCCGTTTCTATTGCCTGATCCTCCTTGTTTTTGGCCTTGCCGCCTGCGGCAAGGCGCCGCTACACCAGCAGGAATCGTTCGTTTTTGGCACCCGGGTCGAAGTTCTGATCGCCGGGCTGGACGATACTCAAGCTCGCCCGGCAGCGGACGCGGTGCTCAGGGAATTCGATCGCCTGCACCGTACCTATCACGCCTGGCACCCCTCTGAACTCAGCACGCTCAACGCGGCCATTGCCGCCGGCAAGACCGCCAACGTCACGCCCGAAATGACGGCCATTCTGTCCGATGCACAGCGCATCGCTGCACTTGGCGACGGCCTGTTCGATCCCGGCATCGGCCACCTGATCCATCTCTGGGGATTCCAGTCCGAAGAATTCAAGGCCGTCCTGCCTGACCCGCAAGCCCTGGCCTCATGGCGCAAGGCGCGCCCCAGCATCGCCGACCTGCACATCGGCAACGGTCGCGTCGAAAGTAAGAACCGCCTGGTCGCCCTCGATTTGGGCGGGTATCTCAAGGGTTATGCGCTCGACCGCGCCGTCACCATTCTGCGCGAACAAGGAGTCAGCAACGCCCTGATCAACATCGGCGGCAACGTCATGGCGCTCGGCACAAAAAACGGCGAGGCCTGGCGAATCGGCATCCAGCACCCACGCCATCCCGGTCCGCTCGCCATCCTGGCGCTGCGCGACGGCGAGGCGATCGGTACGTCTGGCGATTACCAACGCTATTTCGAATTGGACGGCAAACGCTATTGCCATCTGCTCGACCCGCGCACCGGAGAACCCGCCACGGCGACTCGCTCGCTCAGCGTACTGATTTCACCACGCGAGGCCGCCGGAACGCTTTCGGACGCCGCGTCGAAGCCGCTTTTCATTGCGGGCGAAAGCTGGCCGGACAGAGCGAGGCGACTGGGGGTCAGTCACGTCTTGCGGGTCGATGCCAACGGCAACGTCCAGGCCAGCAAGGCTTTCATGCAACGCATCGAACCCGGCAGCCTGACCGCAGACAACGTCAAAATCGTGTCGATAGACACACCGGCCGCTGCCGGAACGCGCGGAATCCCTTAGAATGTCGTCAATTCTCCTCGGAGGAATCATGATCGGCATACTTCTCATCACACACGGCACCCTGGGCGAGAGCCTGGTGCAGAACGTATGCCACGTGCTCAACAAGCGTCCGCCGCTGCTGGCGCAACTCGGCGTCGCCGCGCAGGACGATCCGCTGGATATCCTGCCGCTGGCCAGAATCCTGGTTAACGAGGTCGATGAAGGCGATGGCGTACTGATCCTGAGCGATATTCTCGGCGCCACCCCCGCCAACCTCACGCTCAAGCTGCTTGACCCGGGACGCATCGAAGGCGTCACCGGCGTCAGTCTGCCGATGATTCTGCGGGCGCTGACTTATCGCAAGAACGAAATGAAGATTCTGGTTCAAAAAGCTGTCAGCGGCGGCCGCGATGGCGTCATCAACTTGCACCGGCAATAACCGGTCGATTTCGAGGAAATGCGAATGGCACGTGCAGAAGTTCAAATCATCAACAAACTCGGGCTACACGCCCGTGCGTCGGCCAAGCTGACGCAACTGGCTTCGGGCTTCGATTCCGAAGTCTGGATGGAGAAAGGCAGCCGCCGTGTTAACGCCAAGAGCATCATGGGGGTCATGATGCTGGCCGCCGGCAAGGGATCGACCGTCGTCGTCGAAACAATTGGCGCTGACGAGCAGCCGGCACTGAATTCAATCCTCAAACTGATCGAGGACAAGTTTGGCGAAGGAGAATGATCTGCCCATGAGCTTTACGCTTCACGGCCTGCCGGTCTCCGGCGGCATTGCCATCGGTCAGGCACACCTGATCTCGCAGGCCACGCTTGAGGTATCTCACCTGCTGATTCCACCGAGACTGGTGGACAAGGAGATTGTGCGCTTCGAAACGGCACTGGAGAGCGTCCGGGCCGAATTCGCCACGCTGAAGACGACCACGGCCCATGCGCTGACCGACATCCGTGCTTTCGTCGACCTGCACCTGATGATTCTTTCCGACCCGGAACTGTCCGAGGTTCCCAAGCAGATCATCCGCGACCGCCGCTGCAACGCCGAATGGGCGATCGTGCAGCAGATGGAATTCCTGGTCGAGCAATTCGAGAAAATCGACGACACCTACCTGCGCGAACGCAGCTACGACGTGCGTCAGGTCGTCGAGCGGGTCGTGCGCGAACTGGCGGGACACCACGACCATGCTGGCAGCCGGTTCGGCCGCGGCGTCAAAGGCGAAAATCTGATTGTCGTCGCACACGATCTTTCGCCAGCCGACGTCATGGCTTTCAAGGATCAGAATTTCTCTTCGTTCATCACCGACGTCGGCGGCGCCACCTCGCACACGGCGATTCTATCGCGTGGCATGGGCATTCCCGCCGTACTTGGCCTGCACAACGCCCGGCAACTGATCCGCGACAAGGAAACACTGATCGTCGATGGCACGCGCGGCGTCGTCATCGTCAACCCCGACCGGCGCATTCTCGAAGAGTATCAAATCAAGAAAAGCCAGTTCGAGATCGAACGCGCCAAGCTCAAACTGCTCAAGACCGCGCGCGCCACGACACTCGACAAGGTCAAGATCGACCTGCTGGCCAATATCGAAGGACCGGAGGAAGTGACCATCGCGCTCGAAAGCGGGGCCGAAGGCGTCGGCCTGTTCCGGACCGAATTCATTTTCCTCGGACGCGGCGACATGCCCGGCGAGGAAGAGCAGTTTGAAGCCTACCGCAAGGTCGTCAAGGGCATGGAGGGCCGACCGGTCACCATTCGGACGTTCGATCTGGGCAACGACAAGAACCTGCACACCGAGCTTTCGGTCGAGCGCAAGCGTGAAAACCCCGCGCTTGGCCTGCGCTCCATCCGCCTGTCGCTGGCCGAACCCAAATCTTTTCTGGCCCAACTCCGGGCCATCCTGCGAGCCTCCAAATACGGCAAGGTCAAGATTCTGATTCCGATGCTTTCGCACGCGCTACAGATCGATCAGACGCTTGCCATGCTTGAGCAGGCGAAGTCCAGCCTGCGCGGAGAGAAAGTGGCGTTCGACGAAAGCATCGAGATCGGCGGGATGATCGAAGTGCCGGCGGCCGCGCTTGCCATCGGCCCCTTCCTGCGTCGCCTCGACTTCCTGTCGATCGGCACCAACGACCTCATCCAGTACACGCTCGCCATCGACCGTAGCGACGAACAAGTCGCCAGTCTCTACGAACCGTTGCATCCGGCCGTGCTGATGTTGCTCGCCCACATCATCGGCAGCAGCGAACGCGCGGGCGTACCGGTTTCCATGTGTGGCGAGCTGGCGGGCGATCCGCACATGACCCGTTTGCTGCTTGGCATGGGCTTGCGCCAGTTCTCGATGTTTCCGGCACAGATCCCCGAGGTCAAGCAGAAGATCAAGCAAAGCGATATTTCCGAATTAACGCCGGTCGTTCGCCGCATCCTCAAACTGGAGGAATCATCCAAGATTCAGGAGCAGATCGAACGGCTCAATCTGGTCGTACCCACCTGACACCGGCGGCCGGTTTGACAAGTGATACGCCAGGCGTTACCTTCTCTCCATAGCGCCGATTTGAAGATCAGCTTGCGGGCGCTCAATAAATCCGGCTAAAGCGGCACGCACCCAGTCCGCTTTTGGCCGACTGGGTTTGTTTTTTTACGCGATGCAGAAAATAATGACTTCAGAACATTCCGTCGGATTTGCGACGCCGCAACGATTCTGTTCCGAGACGCCGCTGCGCCTGAAAAGCGGCGCGACGTTGCCCGGCTTTGAACTGGTGTTCGAAACCTACGGTTCCCTCAATGCCGCGCGCTCCAACGCGGTACTCGTGTGCCATGCCCTCTCCGGCAGCCACCACGTCGCCGGCGTGTATCGCGACAATCCGAACAATGTTGGCTGGTGGGACAATCTCGTCGGTCCAGGCAAGGCTCTGGACACCAACCGGTTTTTCGTCGTTGGCGTTAACAACCTCGGCGGCTGCTACGGTTCGACCGGTCCGCTCTCGCTCAATCCTGTTACCGGCAAGCGCTACGGCGCCGATTTCCCGCTGGTCACTGTCGAAGACTGGGTCGGCGCGCAAGCCCGCCTCGCCGATCATCTCGGCGTCGATACCTGGGCGGCGGTGATCGGCGGCAGTCTCGGCGGAATGCAGGCCATCGAATGGTCGCTGCAATTCCCCGACCGTATCCGCCACGTCATGGCCATCGCCTCCGCGCCCAAGCTCTCGGCGCAGAACATCGCCTTCAATGAAGTCGCCCGCCAGGCCATCCTCTCCGACCCCGATTTTCACCACGGCCACTACGCTGAGCATGGCGTCGTGCCAAAACGTGGGCTGCGCCTGGCGCGAATGATCGGCCACATCACCTATCTGTCGGACAGCCAGATGGACGAAAAATTCGGTCGCCGCCTGCGCCACGACGAGCACAAATTCAGCTACGACGTCGATTTCGAAATCGAGTCCTATTTGCGTTATCAGGGCGACAAGTTCGCCGGTTTCTTCGACGCCAACACCTATCTGACAACCACCAAGGCGCTCGACTATTTCGACCCGGCTTTTGCCTACAACGGAGACCTCGCCGCCGCGCTGGCCAGAGCCAAGGCCGATTTCCTCGTCGCCAGTTTTTCGACCGACTGGCGTTTCTCGCCCGCGCGTTCGCGCGAGATCGTTTTTGCGTTGCTCAAAAACCGCCGCCGCGTCGTCTATGCCGAAATCGACTGCGATGCGGGACACGACTCGTTCCTGCTCGACGACGCCCACTATCACGCGGTGCTGCGCGCTTACCTGGAGAATATCGCGGTATGAACCTGAGCAAACTCACCCGGCACGAACGCAACCGCTTTGATTTCGCCGTTATCGCCGACTGGATTCCCGCCGGCCAACGCGTCCTCGACCTCGGCTGCGGCGACGGCGCGCTGTTGCGTTACCTGCGCGAAGCCAAGGATATCAGCGGCTATGGCGTCGAAATCGACCCCGCCAGTGTTCTCGGTTGCATCCGCAACGGCGTCGACGTGATCCAGATGGACATCGACCGCGGTCTCTCCGGCTTCGAGGACAACTCCTTCGACCGCGTGATCATCTCGCAGGCACTACAGGCGATGCACGCCACCGAAAGAATCCTCACCGAAATGCTGCGGGTTGCCAGTGAAGCGGTCATCAGTTTCCCCAACTTCGCCTATCGCACCAACCGGGAGGCCATTGCCAACGGACACGTACCAGTTTCCGAAGATCTGCCTTATGAGTGGTATGAATCACCCAACGTGCGCTTTTTCACGATTGCCGATTTCGAGGAACTGTGCGAGAAGCTTGGCATCGAAATTCGCGAACGGCGGGCGTTCGACGAAAGCGGGCAGCCAGTGACCGACGATCCCAACCTCAACGGGAGCCTGGCTTTCTATCGCCTGGGCCGGGCGTCTTGACACCCGACTGGCTGCGCGTGTTGCTGACCCGGAAGATGCTGATCTGCATCTTCACCGGGTTCAGCTCCGGCCTGCCGCTGTTCCTGTTGCTCAACCTGCTACCCGCCTGGCTCAAGACCGAAGGCATCAGCCTGCGCGAAATTGGCCTCTTCGCACTGATTCAATTTCCTTACACCTGGAAATTTCTGTGGTCCCCTCTAATGGATCGCTATGCACTGCCTTGGCTTGGGCGAAGGCGTAGCTGGATGGCAACCACTCACTTCGCGCTCATCGCAGCCATCATTTGGCTCGGTACGCAGTCTCCGAAGGAATCGCTGGCATTAATCGCCGTGGCAGCCACATTAATCGCCGTGCTTTCAGCGACGCTCGATATCGCCCTCGATGCGTTTCGCCGCGAACTCCTCGACGATCCCGAACTCGGCCTCGGCAACGCCATCCACGTCAATGCCTATAAGGTCGCCGGGCTGGTGCCGGGCGCCTTGTCGTTGTGGCTGGCCGATCACCTGCCCTGGTTTCAAGTGTTCGTCGTCACTGCCCTGTTCATGCTGCCCGGCCTTGTCATGACGCTCACAGTGCGTGAACCGGGTCGAGCGCCCGCCCCACGCACGCTCTCGGCGGCGGTTGTCGAGCCATTCCGCGAGTTTCTCGGCCGTTCCGGGCTACGTGGAGCAGTCGTGGTGCTGGGCTTCATCTTCCTTTACAAGCTCGGCGACTCCCTGTGCACCGCGTTGGCGACGCCGTTTTACCTTGAAATGGGATACACCAAGACCGAAATCGGGTTGGTCGCCAAGAACGCCGGACTGTGGCCGTCAGTTATCGGTGGGCTGATCGGTGGGCTCTGGATGGTACGCCTCGGCATCAATCGCTCGTTGTGGATTTTTGGTCTGGTACAGATGGTGGCCATTCTCGGATTTGCCTGGCTGGCCAACTCTGGCAGTGGTCCTGCCTCGCCGGAACGCCTCGTCGCGCTGGCTCTGGTCATCGGCATCGAAGCCTTCGGCGTCGGGCTCGGCACGGCGGCCTTCGTCGCCTTCATCGCGCGCACGACGCACCCGGCCTACACGGCAACCCAATTCGCACTGTTCACCAGCCTGGCCGCCGTGCCGCGCACCTTCATCAACGCTTCGGCGGGCTGGCTTGTCGAGCATCTCGGCTGGGTCGATTTTTTCTGGCTCTGCTTCGTGCTCGCCATCCCCGGCATGCTACTTCTCACCAAGGTCGCCCCATGGAACGAAACCCACGACAAGACAATGGCGCAGAACCCCTGATCGCTGCGGCACGAGCGCTCTCCTGTGCCGTCGGCCGTCTCTCTTTTGCGCCGCCCGTCTCGCATCTCTACAACCCCCTCGAATACGCTTGGGCGCCGCACGAAATCTACCTGCGGCGATTCGGCGCCACACCGAAAAAAATCATTTTCATCGGCATGAACCCGGGACCGTTCGGCATGGTTCAGTGCGGTATTCCCTTCGGCGAAATCGCGGCTGCGCGTGACTGGATGGGCATTGAAGCACCGGTCGACCAGCCTGTCGTCGAAAACCCGAAGCGCCCGATTGAAGGTTTCGCTTGCGCTCGTTCCGAGGTCAGTGGGCGGCGTCTGTGGGGACTGTTTCAGCAGCGCTTCGGCACCGCCGAAGCGTTTTTTGCCGAGCACTTCGTGGCCAACTACTGTCCGCTGGCTTTCTTCGATCACGGCCGCAACCTCACGCCGGACAAACTCCCCAGCGCAGAGACCACCCCACTCTACGCGGCCTGCGACACGCACTTGCGTGCCGTCGTAGCGATCCTGAAACCGGACTGGGTGATCGGCATCGGCGGTTTCGCCGAGGCGCGCGCCATTGAAGCCCTCAAGGACTCAGACGTGCGTATCGGCAAGGTGCTGCATCCGAGTCCCGCCAGCCCGGCAGCCAACCGAGGCTGGGCCGAAGCCGCCACTCGGCAGATGGTGGAGCAAGGGCTCTGGACTGCGTAGGCTAGACGTGAGCAGGCGTTCGCCGCGGCCGGCGGCGTCGATCGAGCCACCAGGCATAGGCCGGCAGGAGCAACGCGGAACCTGGCAGCAGCAAAAACAGAAGATACGGCGAGATGCGCGAGAGGATGCGCAACTGCTTGAGCAACTCAAGCTTTTCCTCGCGCGTCCAGTTGCCACCGTTGCGGTGTTTCATCAAAAGGGGCATGAGGCCACGCATGCGCACCAGATCGCTGAC
>CAYUYI010000034.1:0-12926 GCA_964448995.1 uncultured Propionivibrio sp.
TTCACCGCGCGACATCGGATCGGGCGTTGAATAGACCGTGCTCAAGCGATAGCTGTCGAGCGCCAGGCCAGAGAAGGTCGACGCGATGTCGAACCAGCCGCTTTGCGAATAGCGATAGAACTCGGTCGTGCCGCTGTCGTAGCCAACCTGCATGGCATAGCGCATGCCGCTTGGCAACGTGTAATAGCCGCCATCGCGCGAGCCGCTGCCGCGCTCGAAGTGCTGGTAATCGACGTTCAGCGAACCGTCGGCATTGACACCGAGGATGTTGGTGATGTTGATTTCGCCCTTGGTGCCGCGGCCGGTATCCAGCGTATTCACGACCAGCGCCAGGTTGGTCTTGTTCTCGACCTTGACCTTGCCGTAACCGTCGAGCACGCGCAGTTCTCCGCCGGCCGCATTGGTATTGAGAATTTGACCGAACAGTTCGATGTAGCCGCCCTGCACCTGCACGCCGGCGAGTTCGAGACGGTTCTCCTTGGCGTTGAAGACGACATCGACTTTTTCCCAAGCACCATCCTTGTTACCGGTGAGCCCCGATACCGTCGCGCCACTGACCGTGTAATACTCGGCGCCCTTGACTGCCTTGTCCGCCGCGCTCTTCGCCGTGTAGTTGGCGATGGCCTCGGCGAAACTGCCCGACCCGGCACCGATGGTCACTGTGGCGTTGGCCGGAATCGACACGCCCCACTCCGAAATACCACTTTGCACCAGACCGTTGATGTTGAGATAGCGCGCCGCGATAAAGACGCTGCCGTTGGCCACAACCCCACTGCCGGCCACTTCGGACTCGAAGCTCAGCGTATCAAACGTACCGAGCGCCTTGTCGGCTTCCGTCAGTTTGATCGGGCCACGCCCGGCCACGTGATAGAAGCTGTCGGTGTAGCTCTGCACGAAATCGCCGTTCTTCGTCGTGATCTCGACCTCGTTGGCCCGGACGCTCGCCGCCTGCACCGGATTGAGCAGATTGCCGTCGTAATCCTGCTTCTGTTCAAGACGGATGCTGCCGGCAGCGCTGTCGATCTTGACCAGGCCGTTCGGGTTGCTGATATCGCCGTGCAGGATAATGTCCGGTGCGAGGCTGCGATCTGCCGCGGGCGTCGTCGCCAGATAATCGGCGGCCAGCGGATTGAAGGTGCTGGTGATCAGGATCTTCGGCTGATCGCTCCCGGTACTGGCCTGCGTTTCCGCCGTAGTAACGGTGAAAGCTGCACCGCTACCGCCATTGACGTTGTTGATCTCGGCATTGCTATTGACGTTCACGCCGTTGAAATAGATCTTGCCGCCGGAATTCGAGGCGATCGACAGGTTATGCAGAATCAGATAACTGTCACTGTTGTTGGTGATCTTGATCTGTGCATCGCCCGGCGCTTCCAGCAAGCCGGCACCGGTGAGGCGGTCGCCGCGGACATAGATGTTGCCGAGCTGTGCCGTGGCGTCGCTGATCGACTTGAAGTTCGCCGTCGGTTCGCCGAACGGCTCCGTGCTGTAGCTGGCCAGGTTGAAGTTATCGATCTGCGAGGTCAGGTTGGTGATGCTGGTCCCGAGCGCCGTGATTTTCGGTGTGTTGGCGTCAATCTTTGTCTGTAGCCCCGGATTGGTGACATGATCGATCGTCCAGTTTTGTCCCTCGAGCGCTTCGTACTGCTGCTTCAACTGCGTATTTTGCAAGGTCAGATTTGCGATCTGTGCTGCGTCATCTTCCTTGTCCAGGCCGTCAATGATTAGTTCGTTAGCGGTGATCTGCGCTTTCTTGGCATTGATCGACGTCGTATTGTCGGAAACGGTCTTGTTGTTGGCCTTGATGTCCTTGTCGTACTGGGTATTTTCAGCCTCAAGATTCCCCTTCGTCGTCTCGTAGCCCGTACGCGTGGTCTTCAAACCGTTGAGACGCTCCGCCGCCAGCGAGTAGGGGCTGGCTGAGGAGGCCGGCGAATTGTAGAAGCCCGGTTTGAGCGGATCTTCCTGGAAGCCCATGTCCTTGAGCTTCTTCTTGAGGAAGGAAATTTCCGACTTGTAGGCCGCCACGGCAATGCTCGACTGCCCGGTTGCCCCGCTCACCTCGTAGTCGTTGATCAGCGATTCGAGCATGGCGATGCGTTCGATCAGATCGGTGGCGATGCCCTTGTCGACATCCTTGACGATATGGATATCGCCGGCCTTGACCGTCGCGACGCCGTTCTTGTCGATTTCCAATTCCTGCAAGCGGTTGATCCCGGTACGCACTTTGCCGTCCACCGCGACTTCGCTCTTCTGCGATCTCACCGAATTGCCGGTACGTGTTTCGAACGAAACCGGATCCCCGCCGAAGAACTCGCTGATGGCGCTGGCGATCGCTGCCAGTGTCTCGCGATAGATGTCCTTGCCGACACCGACACCCGACGCTGTGGCCGAGCCCTTGTCCGCATAGAGACTGATGTGCCGCGAGGCCGCAACATCGGAACCGGCGCCGGTCTTGACCAGGCTTGAGGTATCGATGATGGCATCGGCCACCGGATCGCGATTGACCGGAATGGCCGTATTGTTGAACACGTCCGAGCGCGCGGTGGCGGCATAGCTGCTGCCGATGCCACTGGTGTTCTCACCGGCCGAGAGACGGATGTCGTTGTCCGAAGTCAGCGTCGCCGCCGCGCCGATCTCGACGCGGTTCGAGCCCTTGAAGCGGGCGATGCTGTCGCCGGCCGGCGCCACACCGACCGCGCCATAGACATCGACAGCGGTCTGTGCCGACACGTTGGCGTCACTGCGCGCACCGAGGGCCATCTCGCCGAGGCTACTGAGTTCGGCATTCGGTGCCACGATCACGGCAGAATCGACCCGGTTGGTCACTAACGACGTATCCTGCATGATCGACGACTTGCCACTGGCGGCCGAAATGGCCCCGCCGGAACTCATCTTCACCCGGTCGACGGCACTGACGCTGTTCCACGCGTCCAGATCGAAATTCCCCGGTGACGTCTTCGACCCGGTCTGTTCGACATGCGCACCCGCACCGACACGCACCTGCGCATCGCTGACGACGGTGGTGGCGCTTTCCGCCGCTGGCACGTCGGCCAGGCCGCCGGAGCTCGACACCACGTTCCATCCTGGCGTGCCATAGCCACTCCCCGGAATCGTCGCCCCCGGACTGCCCTTGTGCGTCGTGTTGCCAGCCTGCAGGGTAATGTTGTCCGCCTCGACGTAGCCGCTGGTTCCGATGAACGCTTCGGTCGTCGCATTGACCGTGTTCTTCGCCAGCGCACCGCTAACCCCAATCAGCGAGGCGACCGTGCTGTCAATCCAGCTGTCGAAGTTAGCCGTATGCGTGGCAGCCACGTAGAAATTGGCAACATCGATCTTGTGCGTTGCGTCACCGCTGCCGGTACCGGCATAGGTGCGACTGCTGTTGGTCGTATAGGCTGCCGAGAACGGCACGGTGACCAGACCGCCCGCGCCTGCCTTGGCATACGCATAGTTGCTGTCACTGCCGGCCGCAACGACTTGCAGCGCACCGCCGCTGACCTGCACGTTGTCGCCAAGAGACGCCTGGGTCAGCGAATCGGAAGTGGCATAGGAGAAATCTGCGCCCACGGAAAGCACGCCGCTGGCAAAGCCCAGCCCCGTCGCCGATTGCAACGACGTGTTCTCTGCCTTCACGGCAGCGATGCCGGCCCCGATGGTCGTGATCGTGCTGCCGGTACCAACGGCTGACACCGTCTCGCCGGTCGACTTCGCCGTAGCGACAGTCGCATTGGCCCCGAGCAACAGCCCGCCGGCCGCACCAAGGGCATACGCTTGGGCCGTAGGTGCGCCACCCTTGACGTCCCGCTTGGCGATCAAATCAAAGGATTTGCCAGTAATGCTGGCGTTCTCGCCAACTTCGGCGTGCACCTTGGCACCCGAATTGGCGGTGGCGACCGAGGCGCCGACCGCGCCGGCGCCGATATTGATACCGATGGCGTCTGCCTTGGTGCTGGCGCGACTGGTCGCGAGAACATCGACATCGCCCGTCGCATCCACGTCAGCGAGATCACCGATTTCAGCAGTCACCTTCGACGTCACTTCAGCCGTGGCAACCGACCCCGAACCGGCCACCACGCCAGCCGAACCAGCACGACTCCAGGCATTGGCGACCGAATCGTCGGTGGCGGATACTTCGACGCTATCGGCGCCGGAATGGACGCCAGCGCCCAGTACCGCGGAAGTCGACCCATCAAACTTGGCCACCGCCACGGAAGCACCGATTGCCGCCACCCCTGCCGTGGCCCCCCAGGTTTCGGTGCTCGCCTTGCGGTCGGTAGTCGCGCTCACGGTGAGTTTCGCCGCATCGATTACGTCGACGCTATCCCCCAGATAGGCGCTGGTCGTGCTCGTATCCTTGAGCACGGCAACGGATGCGCTCAGGCCGACCACGCCGCCAGCACCGGCAACACTAAGGATCTTCGAGCCATTGCCATCGATGTTGCCGGAATGGGCCGAGACGGTGACATTGCCGTCGGCATCGATGGTGCTCGACGCATCGACGAAGGCTTCGGTGGTGCTGTTGGAGATACCCACGCCCACCGCACCGCCGATACCGACGTAGCCACCCGCTGCACCGGCAGCGTTCAGGTTGATTTGTGTCCGGTCGATCGCCGTGACATCCACCTTGCCGCCCGCCACCAGTTCCACATGCTTGCCCACACTGGCCTGCGTCTTGTCGCGAGAATCGGTCGTGGTGTCGTTGAGTTCACCGGAGACGCCGAGCGCGGCGCTGCGCGTCGCGATTTCGGATTTGGCCCCCTGCACGTGTTCATTGCTGCCGAGCTTGCTGCCGACACCGTTGGCCTTCATCTTCTCATCGGCACGCGAAGCCGTCGCTCCATTACCGATGCCTGATTTGGCATCGGCATCCGACTGAATGCTGGCACCGACAAAGGCCAGCGTCACCGCGCCGGCAATACCGGCTGTGCCACCCCCGGCGATTGCGCCGGCGGTCGCATCGACATCCTTGGTGGAGTTTGCTGCCACCGCAAGATCGTTGTCGCCCCGCACCTTGGCATAGTCACCAATCGAAGCGGTCGTCGTGTTGCGTACCACATTCACTTCCGCCGTCGCACCGGCCCCGAAGGCCGCGCCGAAGGCGCCGGAACCACCGAAACCACCAAGCGTTACGCTGTCGGTCGCGCCGACTTTGACGTCTTGCGCACCCCCGCCGCGGCGGGTCTGGTTGATCCGCGCATAGTCACCAATCTCGGCCGTCGTTTCCGAGGTGACCACCTTGACGCCAACGGCACCGGCGACTGCTCCACCGCCACCCGAGGCGCTCACCGTACCGGTCGTGATTTTCTCGCTGGACCGCGCCGCAACTTCCGTCGTCCCGCCCGCATCGAGCGTCGCCCAGTTGACGCTATCGCCATCCCCCACGTAAGCCTTGGTCGTGTTGTCGATCACGCCGACCGAGAACGCGCCCGCCACCGCACCGATACCGGCCGATCCGGCCACGGTATAGAGGTCGAGCGCGGTATCCTGCTCGGCCTTCACGGTGATACCACCGAGTCCATCAACGGTTGCCCCGGCAGCAATGCCGGCCTGCGTGTCGTTGGTCACGACCGCCACGCCGACCGCACCGCCAACCCCGGCGGCGCCGAACGAGACGTTGGCGTCGATCACATACGCGTCTTCCTTGGCCACGGCCCGGACGATCACGTCGCTGGCCTTGATGTCGGCATCGCCGATCGTCGCATGCGTTTCCTTGGCGATCACCGCCACATTGGCTGAACCGCTGACACCGGCGCCGGCGGCGCCGGCGACCGTGCCGGAAGTCATCACCACGAAGCTGTTGTCAGCAGCGCGCACGCGCACGTCGCTATCGGCACTCACTGCGCCGCTTTGGTTGATTTGCGCGCCATCGCCAATTCTGGCCTCTGTCTTCGAGGCAATGATGTCGGCCGTTGCCGTACCGGTGACACCGGCGGCACCCGCCCCCGCCACACCGATGGCAGCGCTGACGATTTTTTCGTTACCCGTGGCAGTCACGGAAAGGCCTTTCGCTGTTTCCGTACCCTTGGCGCCAATTCCGCCCAAGGCGCTGCCAACACTACTGCCGCCGGAATCTTTGATCGAGGACGGATTGACCCCGGTGCTCGTGCCACCGCCCGCGAGCGTAAAGCTCGCGCCGTTGCCGATATTGCCGTCATTGGTACCATCACGATCCGCATCGACCGCGCTGGAAACACCGCTGGGCAGAGACGGCATCGCCCCCGCCGCTGCGTTGTCGGTTGTACCGGTCGCGACCGTTGTTCCTGCACTGTTGCCCCGGGCATTGACCACCGAGTTGTCCCCGACATAGGCGCGTGTCTGGCTGGAAATGACGTTCGCCCCAACGGCGCCGCCGACGGCCGCCGCGCCGGCCCCCGTGCCGCTGCCGGCCACCGCAATGAGCAGCGTGTCATCGCTGGCAGCCACGACCACGTTGCCGTCCGAATCGACCGCCGCTGCGGTCTTGGTCGCATCGTCGCGAGCCGAACCGATATAGGCCTCGGTGGTATTGGCGACGACGTTCACCGTTGCCGCGCCACCCACGGCAGCCGCGCCCGCCCCCTGAATCGAGATGCCGGCCGAAATGATGTTCTGCGCAGAGGTCGCATCGACGATCACGTTATCGTCGGCAGCCACCGTGGCGCCTTCGCCGATCAGGGCGGTGGTTTTTTTCGCCAGCGTATTGACGTTGAGCACGCCGCCCACGGCGGCCGCGCCCGCCCCTCCGCCCGATCCGGCCACGGCGATGAGGTTGCTGTTGCTGTCAGCCGTGACCTCCACCGAGCGCTCGGTGCTGGTTGTCGCCGCCTGATTGATGTCAGCATCCCCGATGAAGGCCGAAGTCGTCGAGGTCACGACATTCACTGCCGCAGACCCACCCACGCCGGCGGCACCGCCGCCATAGCCGGTGACACCGACGTTAACCACGGTTTCGTCCGTCTCGGCCTGCACCGAAAGCACACGCCCCGCATCAACTTTCGCACCATTGCGAACACCTGCTTCCGCAGAATCGTGCAACAAGGTCACGCCGAGCGACCCGGCCACACCGGCCGCACCGCCCCCCGCACCGGCGCCATTGGCGTTGATGGCGAGAGTCGTGTCTTTCGCCGACACGGTAACGTCGCGCCCGGCCTTGACCTTGGCGCCATAACCGATGAAGGCTTGCGTGTTCTTCAACGGCACGTCCGCACTGTCGGACATTGCGCCGCTCACCGCGAGCTTGCTCATCTTGCTGTCGAGTACGCCCTTGGTTTCCGTCGATTGCTTGGAGCTGCCAAGGGCGCTGCCGACCTGGCTGCTGCCCGTCGCTTTGTCGGCCTTGGCCTGCGTCGTCGTGCTCTTGCCGTCGGAATCGGTACTCTGCAAACCGCTCTTGGCATCGCTATCGAACAGCGAACCGATGGCGAGGATCGACACGCCACCAGCCACACCGGCAGCACCACCGCCGGTCCCGGCGAACGTTGCCGAATTCACGTACTTGTCCGACGCAGCATGCACGCCAACATCTTTCGCCGCGCTGACCTCGGCGCTGTCGTCGATGTAGGCCGAAGTCGTATTGAGTGCAACCGTCACCGCCAGCGAACCGCCGACGCCGGCAGCGCCGCCGCCCGCACCGCTGCCCGCGGCTGCAACACTGATGACGCGATCCGTGGCCGACACATTGACACTCTGGTCGGCGGAAGTAATCGCCGCGTTCTGGTTGACCTTCGCATGTTCGCCGATCCCGGCTTCGGTCTTCGAGACGACGACGTCCACCGAGACGCTGCCGACCACGCCGGCCGCGCCGCCACCGCCCCCGGCAATGGCAACGCTGTTCACGTTCTCGGTCGAGTTCGCCGTGACGCTGGTCGTTCCCGCCGCGTCGGTTTCCGTGTAATCGCCGATGCGCGCCTGGGTGGTGCTGGCATTCACGCCCACTGACAGGGCCCCGCCGACACCGGCCGTGCCGCCGCCGGCCCCCGTGCCGGAGACCACCCACGCCGAGGAGAATTCGTCGGCCGAAACTTCAAGATTGCCGTTGCTCACCGCGATCTTCGCGCGGTCGCTGGTGCTCGTGCCGTCTTCGACATACGCCTGGGTCGTGTTGGCCACCGCGGTTGCCGCGATGGCGCCACCGACGCCCGCCGTACCGCCGCCGGCAAAGCCGGCCGTTGGCGCAACCGTCACGTCGGACGAAGCCGCCGTGAGTTCGAACGCCTTGCGTGCCTGGATCGTCGTTCCCTTGCCAACTTTCGCCGTGGTGTTCTTGACGATCACCCCGACATTGCCCGTGCCGCCAACGCCCGCCGTACCGCCACCGGCCGCGGCCAGCGCTGTGTCGATCAGCAGCGTCTCGTCGACCGCTTTCACCCGTACCTGCTGGTCGGCACCGGCACCAGTGTTGTCCTCGTTGATCTTGGCATTCCGGCCGATCGAGGCTTCTGCCCCGCTGGCGATGACATTCGCCGATACCGTGGCCGCCACGCCGGCAGTACCGCCACCGGCCCCCGCGATAACGGTAGTAATCAGGTTTTCACGGTTGTAGGCCGTCACCGACAGCCCTTTCGCGCTTTCCGTCTTCTTGGCGACGAAGGCGTCCGGCTTGTGTTCGGTGTCCGAGAACACCGTCTCGCCGCTGTAAACGGTTGCCGCATCGGCGTTGCCGCGCGCATTCACGGTCGCACCGTCGCCGATGTAGGCTTTCGTCGTTTCCAGCAACGTCGCCACGGCCAGCGATCCGCCCACCCCGGCATCGCCGCCGCCGGCGCCCGCACCGGACGTCAGCACCGCGACCACGTCGTCTTGCGCATTGACCAGCACGTTACCGTCGGAATCGACCTTGCCCAATTTTCCGATACCGGCCTGAACGTCGTTCTTGTTCACGGCCACCGACACCGCGCCGCCCACCCCGGCGTTGCCGCCACCCGCGAAACCCATCGACACTGAGGTAATGACCTCGCTGGCGCCGGCTTCGATCTGCACATTGCGATCCGCGTTGATCGTTGCCTCCTTGCCGTCGGCAACGGTGTCATCCTCAACGTAGGCCTTGACCGTCTTGATCAGCACCGTGGTATCCAGTGCTGCGCCAACGCCAGCCTTGCCGCCGCCGGCCCCACCGCCGGCAATGCCGACAACGACGGTATCGTCGTGCGCGGTGACGGCCACATTCTGGGCTGTGCCGCCATACGCCGCATCGGTGTTCAACTGCGCGCCCTGCCCGACTACCGCCAGGGTTTCACCGACAATGACGTTAACCGAGAGCGCCCCGGCCACGCCGGCCTTTTCGCCGCCGGCACCGGCGACGACGGCCGTAATTGCCACTTCATCGGCCTCGGCCGCAACCGCCAGATTGTTCTTCGCGGACACCTCGGCGTTATCGCCGATTTCGGCCCGTGTCACGTTCGCCAGCACGTTACCGGCAATGGACGCCCCGACACCGGCGCTCTTGCCGCCGGCGACACCGCCGGAAACGGAAACCGCCGTGATGTCGCTGGTCGCTTCGACGCTGACATCCCCCTTGGACTTCACTTCCGCGTCGTCGCCGATCTTCGCTTCCGTCTTGGCCAGCGAGACCACGGCCCCCAGCACGCCGGTGACACCCGCGCCTTCCGTCGCCAGTGCGGCACCGACGCCGATATTGGCGATATCCTGACGCGCATAGGCACTGACTTCGACGCCGGCGCCATCGGCGTTCGACTTGACGATCGAATCCTCGCCGATCGCCGCAAGCGTCTGGTCGAGATTGGTGATGTTCGTGGCGGAGATACCAACACCCGCCTTCTTCGCTCCGGCGACACTGCCGGTAAAGGAGATGGCCTGCGTGTCGCTGTGCGCCGCGATTTCAACCCCAAGTTGATCGCCGCCGGACTGTTTGCCGGACGCCGTGACACTCACCGATTTGCCAAGATAGGCCTCGGTGGTATTGCCGAAAACGTTGACCGCGAAAGCGCCGGCGACGGCCGCGTTACCCTTGGCCGCGGCTCCCGCGACGGCTTCGGTGTAGTAGTTGTTCGAGCCGAGATAGGTGGACGGATCAAGGGCGTCGAAGTTGAGATTCTTGATATCGTTGACAACAAAGTTCTTCGCATCCGCAAACGTCGGCGGAATGAACCAGACACGGTTCTTGGTCGCCGTGACGGAGAGCGAATCGGCGAAGATCGAGGTCGGCAGATAGCTACCGTTCTGGTTGGCATCGTAACCAACCGCCGCGGTGTTCTGGTTGTAGGAAAGCAGTACGGCGAACGAGGCACCGACACCGGCCTTGCTCTTGCCCCCGGTCGACAGCGCACCGGCGCGCGCCTGCGCAGCCACCTTGCTGGTTTCGTCGGATGCGACGGTCACGTCGCCGACGGGCGCACCGGCAGTGCCCATCGCCACACCTTCGTCAATCGAGGCGCGTGTCTCATTCCAGTTGCCCACGACCGCCAGGCTGCCGGCCACGGCCACTTCACCGCCGCTGGCGCCGGAAACCGCTTCGGCACTCATCGTTTTCTGGAAATTCGTATTCAGGGTATCGGTCGCGCGATTCTGCCGCGACGTGGCGCTGACTTCGACGTCGCCGGCATCGCTAACGGTAACGCCGCTGCCGATATTGGCCTGGGTCTTGTTGTAGGTCGCCGTCAACGCCACCGCAGCGGCGACGCCGACATCGTCGGAGACCGCTTCGCCAGTCGCCAGCGTGCGATAGTTGGTATCCGTGGTCGAAGCCACCTTGAGCTTGCCGGTACCGGCCGCGACGGTCTTGCCCGCGGCAATCTCGGCTTTCGCCTGGTTGTAGGCCACCGTTGCGCCGATGGCGGCGGCGACGCTGACCTTCTTGCCCTGCTTCTCGTTGCTCGGCGCATTGGTCGGCTTATCGGTGCTCGGCGCCTGTTCCGTGGTGTCCGGCGTCTTCGCTTCCGGCGTCGTGGTGCTGACGCCTGCGGCCTTGCTGTTGCGGCCCTTGGCGAAATCGAGCTGGGTCTTCTTCTGCTCGTCCACGGTCGTGCCGGCTTCCGGCGTTTCGTTGCCGCTCGCATCCTTCTTCGCGGCCTTGGCGCCCTTGGCACCGGCCTTGACCTCGGTCGTCAACGAGGTATCCGATTTGGCTTCCAGCGCCAATCCACTACCGGCATCGAGATTGCGTTCGACCGTCGCGGAAACGTTGTCCACGGCAATCGTGGCGCCGAGCGAGGCACCAACGGCAACATCGCCCTGCGCCTGGCCGGTCGCCTTGGTGGAGACGGTGCTGGTCTGGTCGGCCGTGCTGGAATAGGCACCATTGACGTCAAGCGCCGTGCTGCCACTGCCGAGGCGGGCCGAGGTGGTATTGACGGCGATCGTCGCCGCCACCACCGGGGTGATCGACACCTTGGCGCCGGCGGCACCGCCGGTAACTTCGGTCGTCATGGCATGACCGGCCTTGGCGTTGAGGACAACGCTTCCGGCATCGGTCAGCGCCGCACCGTCACCCACTTCGGCAACCGTGGTATTGACGCCGACGTTCACGCCAATGGACGCGCCAACGCCAACCTTGGCCTTGTCACCGGTGCCCTTCACATCGGCACTGACCACGGTACTGCTGGTCGTGTCATTCTTCGCTTCAATCAGCACGGCACCGCTGTTGGCATCGGCACTGCTCTTCGCGCCGTCACTGTCGGTATCACCTTCGAGCAGCGCGACGGTTGTATTCGTCGCCGAGTTGATGGCCAGCGAGCCGGCCACGCCGACATTGCCGGCACCGGCACCGCTCTTGGCTTCGGCGCGGGAATCGCTCTTCTCCCCGGTCACGCCGGTAGCGCTGATCGTCAGCCCTTTGGTGGAGACAACAGCTTCGTCGGCGACAACGGCTGTCGTCGTCGCCACGCCGACGTTGAGCGCCACAGCAGCGCCGACGCCGACGTCGGTGTTCTTGCTGCTGTCGACCTGGCTGCCATCGGCCTTGGCCGTGGTGTCGGTCTGGTTGACGCTGGATACCTTGAGCGCGCCGTTACTGCTGGTGATGTGCTTGCCACTACCGACACGCGCCGTGGTCGTTGCCACGCCGACGTTCACACCAACCGCGGCGGCAACGGACACGCCGCCTTCGCTGGTTTCGCCCTTGGGCGGCGTCTGCTTGTTCGTCTCGAGCTTGCTGCTGGCGCTGCTGCCCGCGGCCGGCGTCGTCGCCGGCGCTTTGGCGGCCGTCTTCTGGCCCGCCGCCGTGGCCTTGCTCTGCTGCCCGGCGACCTTGTCATCGACACTTTCGCCACTGCCCGAACCGCCACCGGCGGCCGGCGCGCTGCCATCGCTCTTGGCCTTGTCGCCGCCCTTGACGCTCGCGGTGGCAGAGGCACTGCTGATGGCCGTGGACTTGGCATTCACGTCGACGCCGTTGGTCGCGTTGATATCGCGCTCGACATCGGCGGTGACGGTATCGACGGCGCTGGTAAGGCCCAGCGACACGCCGACGGCGACATCGCTGCCGGCCGTCTGGCCAGTCGCCGTGGTCTTCGTGCTGCTCGTGTGATCGGCCGTGCTACTGAACTTGCCGGAGAGCGTGGTTTCCACCGGGGACTCGCCGAGGCGTGCCGTGGTCGTATTCACCATGACCGTCACGGCCGCGAGCGGCGTCACCGACACCGCCGCACCGGCAGCACCACCCGTCACGTCGGTCGTGGCGGCGTGGTCGGCCTTGGCATTCAGACCGAAGTCCTTGCCATTGGTGATTTCAGACTTGTCGCCCGCTTCGGCCACGACGGTATTGACGCCGACGTTCACGCCGATCGAGGCGCCGACGCCGACCTTGGCCGCCGCATCCGTACCGACCACGTCGGCGCCGGACTTGACCGTGCTGGTCGTCATGTTCGCGGCTTCGATGAGGATGTCGCCGCCGTGCGCATTGACGACAGCGCCCTTGCTGTCGACATCGTCCGTGCTGTCGCCCTCGAGTGCCGCCACGGTCGTATTGACGACGATGTTGGCAGCCA
>CAYUYI010000035.1:0-10010 GCA_964448995.1 uncultured Propionivibrio sp.
CTCTATGTCTGCAACTTCAGCCAGGACAACAGCGCAGCCGCGCGCACGGCATTCGACGGCCTGTTGGCGGTTTTTTCGCCGCAGCGCGTGGTGCGGCGGGAGATTCTGCGTGGTGCGATGGAAGGCGCCGCTCAGGACGAACGGAAGTGACCTGTCTGCTGCATGAGGTGCGAGCCCCGGCTATACTTGCGCTTTGCTGAATTTTGACCGCCTCCGGGAGTGTCCATGGAATCGCTGCGTTTCGTCCTGCCCCAATCCGAAATTCCGACGCACTGGTACAACGTCGTCGCCGACATGCCCAATGCGCCCACGCCGCCGCTCGGTCCGGACGGCAAGCCGGCGACGCCGGAACAGATGGGCGCGATCTTCCCGATGGCGATTCTCGAGCAGGAGATGTCGACCGAGCGCTGGATTCCGATTCCGCAACCCGTGCGCGAAATCTATCGGCTGTGGCGACCGTCGCCGCTGGTGCGCGCAGCGCGGCTCGAGGAAGCGCTGGGCACACCGGCGCGCATCTACTACAAGAACGAGGGCGTTTCCCCGGCAGGTTCGCACAAACCCAACACCGCCGTGGCCCAGGCGTATTACAACAAGCAGGCCGGCATCAAGCGCATCACCACCGAAACCGGCGCCGGCCAATGGGGCTGTTCGATGGCGCTGGCCGGGCAGATGTTCGGCCTCGACGTGCGCGTCTATATGGTCAAGGTCAGCTACGGCCAGAAACCCTATCGTCGCTCGATGATGCAGACCTGGGGGGCGGAAGTCTTCGCCAGCCCGTCGAACATGACCGAAACGGGGCGCGCCGCGCTGGCGGCCGATCCGAACAATCAGGGCTCGCTCGGCCTGGCGATTTCGGAAGCCGTCGAAGAAGCCGCCTCGCGCGCCGACACCAACTATGCGCTCGGTTCGGTGCTCAATCATGTGGCGCTGCACCAGACGATCATCGGGCTGGAGGCCAAGAAGCAATTCGAACTGGCCGGCGACTGGCCGGATGTCGTTTTCGCGCCCTGTGGCGGCGGATCTTCGTTCGCCGGCATGGCCTTCCCGTTCATCGCTGACAATGCTGCCGGCGGCCATCATGGCAAACTGGTTCAACTCGTCGCGGTCGAGCCGGCCTCCTGCCCGTCGCTGACCAAGGGTGAGTATGCCTATGACTTCGGCGATTCGTCCGGCTTCACGCCGCTCATGAAGATGTTTACCCTGGGGCACGATTTCATGCCGCCCGGCATTCATGCCGGCGGGTTGCGTTATCACGGCGCCTCGCCGCTGGTGTCGCAGCTGTATCACGAAGGCCTGATCGAAGCGATTGCCGTGCCGCAGTTGGCGACGTTCGAGGCCGGCGTCCTGTTTGCCCATTCCGAGGGCATCATTCCGGCGCCGGAGTCGTGCCACGCCATCCGCGGTGCAATCGACGAAGCCCTGCGCTGCAAGCGGGCCGGCGAGCCGCGCACCATTCTCATCAACCTGACCGGTCACGGCCACTTCGACATGGCGTCCTACGACCGCTACTTCGCCGGCGAACTCGAAGACTTCGAGTATCCGGAAGCGGCGATCCGCGACTCGCTGCAACGCTTGCCGAAGATCGGCTGAACGGAGACGACGGAACATGCGTGCATTGGTCTTCCTGCTGATTCTGTCCAATCTGTTGTTCTGGGCGTGGACACAGGGTTTGCTGGGCTCTCCGGAAAGTCCGGACAGCTTGCGTGTGCAACAGCAGGTGCAAGCCGATCGGGTGAAGATCGTGGCACGTGACGAGCCGCCGCCGGAATTGACGCCCGTGCCGAAAGCGGCGAAGGTCGAGAAAAAGACGATTGTTGAGGAATGCCTGTTGCTCGCCGATGTGCCGGCGGACGATCTGGCGCGCCTGGAAGCGCTGGTCAAGGAGAAATACCCGGCTTTTCGCGCCGAGCACAGCATGACTGCACCGAGTCCGAGTTTCTGGGTCTTTATTCCGCCACAGACCAACAAGGCCGATGCCGAGCGCAAGGCGAGCGAATTGAAAAAACTCAAGGTGCCGGAGTTCTTCGTCGTTCAGGAAGCCGGGGCCAACCGTTTTGCCATTTCGCTGGGGATTTTTTCTTCCCGCGAGGCGGCCGAGGAGCGTTTGGCCGATCTGCGCAGCAAAGGCGTTCGCTCGGCGAAAGTCGGCGAGCGCGAGGCCAAGGGGGGCAGCGGGTCCCTGGAAATTCGCGGGCCGGGCAACGAATTCGACGGCCTGCGCCAGGCGCTGGCCGAATGGGCGCCGAAAAACAAGCCGGCATCGTGCAAGTCGCCACGGCCGGCCACACCGTGAGCGACATCGTCATCGGGCTGACCGGCGGAATCGGCAGCGGCAAGAGTACGGTGGCCGATCTGTTTGCGGCGCAAGGCGTCGCTGTTGTCGACACCGATCTGATCGCCCATGACCTGACGGGTCCGATGGGCGCGGCGATGCCCGAAATCCTCGCTGCCTTCGGTGACAGCGTGCGGCAGCCAAACGGCGGGCTGGATCGCGTTGCCATGCGCCGGCAGGTGTTCGCCGATCCTCAGGTGCGGCAGCAGCTGGAAGGCATCTTGCATCCGCGTATCCGCAGCGAAGCCGAGCGTCGCTGCCGGCTGGCGACGACGCCGTACGTGCTGCTGGTGGTGCCGTTGCTGATCGAGTCGGGCGCTTATCGCGACCGTGTCCGGCGCGTGCTCGTCGTCGATTGCGACGAGGCGACCCAGGTCGCCCGGGTGGTGGCGCGTAGCGGACTGTCGCCGGACGAGGTGCGGCGGATCATCGCCACGCAACTCGCGCGCGCCGAGCGACTGGCGGCGGCCGACGACGTGATCGTCAATATGGCCGGGGTCGCGGCGCTTGAACCACAAGTCCTGGCCATGCACGAACGTTACCTTCGTCTGGGGTATGACGAAGGTGATAACAACGGTTGAGATTTTGGGTGAGATGCCGCAGAATCCGCTTAATTTCCCTGACTTCTCCCTGGCGGCGACGTGATCATTTACGAATATCCCTTCAACGAGCGCATCCGTACCCTGTTGCGTCTCGAGGATCTGTTCGACAAGGCCGACCACTTCATCCAGCAGACGGGAAAACAGGAGCACCATGTGGCCTTGGTGACCTTGTTCGAAATCCTCGAAGTTGCCGGGCGCGCCGATCTCAAGATGGACCTGATTCAGGAGCTGGAGCGGCAGCGCCAAACCTTGCTGGGGTTTCGCAACAATCCGGCAATTTCCGAAGAGGCGCTTTCCGGCGTGCTCTATGAGCTTGAGCAGGCGTCGGCCGCGCTGTTGGCGATGGCCGGCAAGATCGGCCAGCATCTGCGTGACAACGACTGGCTGATGGGCATCAAGAGCCGGGCGTCGATCCCCGGTGGTGTGTGCGAGTTCGATCTGCCTTCGTACCATTTCTGGCAGCACCTGCCGCCCGAGGTACGCAAGAACGCCCTGCTGGCGTGGCTCAAGCCGTTCATGCCGCTGAGCCAGGGCTTGTCGATCGTGCTGCGTTTGCTGCGCAACAGCGGCAACATCGAACACCTGACGGCGCCTGGCGGGGCCTTCCAGCGAACCATGAGCGGCATCGCCTCGCAGATGGTCAGGATCATGCTTGCGCCGCAATCGCCGTTCGTCCCGGAAATCAGCGCCAACAAGTATGCACTGAACATTCGCTTCACCCGGCCCGACAGCGAGCACCGTCCACGCCCCTGCGAAAATCAGGTGGAAGTTCCATTCGATATCGTCTTTTGCACGCTCTGATGGGATTGAAGCGGCATGTCCGCTGTCCGCAATGCGGCGGCGAATCGATCTGGGGGACGGAAAATCCGTATCGCCCATTCTGTTGCGAACGTTGCAAGCTGATCGATCTCGGCGCCTGGGCTGCCGAAACCTACCGCGTGCCCGTGCAGGAGGATTCGTCCGGCCTGGCGGATTTTCCTGAGGACGCGCCGGTTCGGGGCGACGCGAGCGGACGCTGAAAACGCATAGGAATAATTTCCAAGTTCGGTTAGGATGATGAGCCTATGAATGGCGTGACGTCCGAATCTGGCTTGGGTCCGGGGCACGGGCACAAGTTGCTGCGCTTTCCGTTGTTGCTGATGGTGGCGACGGCTGTCGTGCTGTTGATTGCCGCGGCGGGTCTGCTGGTCGTCGAGAAACGCCGTCACGTCCTCAACGAGGCCGGGCGCGAGAACATGAATGTCGCGCGGCTTGTCACTTTTCACACCCTGTATGTGCTGAATTCCAGCATCCTCTTGCTCGATAGCGTCGCGCAAGAGGTGAGGGCTCGTGGCCTGGCCTATTTTCAGAGCGAGGAAGGCAAGCGTTTCCTGCAAATCCGGACGCGGGATTATCCCGACTTGCAGTCGCTGCTGGTGATCGGCCGGACTGGCGAGCTGCTGGTCGGCGCGACGCTGCCGTTTCCGCCGCCCAAGGTCAGTTATGCCGATCGCGAATATTTTCTGGCGCATCAGGGCGGGCGCGACGTGGTGTTCGGCGAGCAATTGCTGAGCCGGACACAGGGGCGTCGCGGATCGACGGTGAGCATGACGATTCGATCGCCGCAGGGCGAATTCGAAGGCATCGTGTTGCTTACCATCGAGGCGGCCCACTTCGAACGGATGTTTAACAGCATCCGCGGCGGGGGAACCGAAGAGATCACGATTTTCCGTGATGACGGGGCAATCTTTGCCCGCTATCCGGAAGTGCCAATCGGTCAGCGCTACCCACAGGCGTCGATTTTCGAACGGAAGCGCGAAGCGCGGAGCGGTGTTTACGAAGCGATCAGCGTGTTCGATGAGCGGCCGCGGCTGATTGCTTTCGAACAGGTCGCGGATTTTCCGCTCGTCGTCGCCTCCAGTCAGCTGAGCGAAGAGATCTTGTCCGCCTGGCGGCAGTTCTGCGCGCTGGTCGCCGCGGGCTTGTTGGTTGCGTTTGCATGGATGGGGGTCGCTGCCCGATATGCCTTGCGGGATCTGGAGCAGAACGAGCGGTTGCAGCACGAACTGGCGCGACTGGCGCAAACCGATCCGCTCACCGATCTGGCCAATCGACGATCCTTTATCGAACTGGCGGAAAAGGAGCTCGCGCGCGCGCTGCGCTATGGTTCGCCGCTGTCGGTGCTGATGGTCGACATCGACTACTTCAAGCGCATCAATGATACGCACGGTCATGCCTCAGGAGATGAGGTGCTGCGTCAGTTGGCCGACCTGTTCCGGCAGGAACTGCGCAACATCGACATCGTCGGCCGCCTGGGGGGCGAAGAGTTTGCGATCGTGCTCGCGCAAACGGATGGTGAGCAGGCGTTCGAGGTGGCCGAGCGGTTGCGCCGAACGATCGAGAACAACGGAACCCTGCTCAGCAATGGCATCCTGCTGCACTTTACCGTGTCAATCGGCATCGCGGTGTTGGCCGGGGATCGGGATACGGTCGATCATCTGCTCAAGCGATCCGATGACGCGCTCTATGCCGCCAAGCACGATGGCCGCAACAACGTGAAGGTGTCGCGCCAACCGTCCGATCAGCCGGCGTTAGTTCCAGCCGCGGAGTAATGCGATGCCGTGAGCCCCGTGCCGGCGTGCGGTGTCGAGCAAATCCGGGGTCATGCCGCCGAGGGCGAATACCGGTAAAGCGGCATGTTCGATCGCGCAAGCGAACGCCTCCCAGCCGATGCCTGCCTGGTCTGGATGGGAGGGCGTCGGAAGGACCGGGCTCAGCAGTGCGAAATCGAGATCCAGCGCGGCGGCATGGGCCAGTTCTGCCGAGGTATGACAGGAAGCTGCAACGCGGGCGAATGCCGGCCGCGTTTTCGTTTGCATCAGTGTGTTGGCGGACAGGTGCAGGCCGTGTGCGCCAACGTCGCCAGCCAGGGATTCATCATCGTTGATCAGCACGGTGCTGCCAGGAAAACGCCCGGCCAGCGTCATGACTTGCCGGGCGAACTGCGCTCGCACGGGTGTCGGCAACGTTTTGTCGCGCAGTTGAATCAGGCGCAAGCCGCCCTGCATGGCCTTTTCAAGCCGGCGCATTTCCGCCTCGACGCCGTTTTCGGCGGCATTCGTCAAGGCATAAACATGAGGCAGTTCGAGGCCGCGCAGGATCGGGCCGTTGGCCGGCAGTACGGGAGAAACGGCGGGTGCCGCGCCAAGGCGAGTCCACACCGCGCCGGTGTGTTCGAGCGGACGAATTTCTCCGTGCCAGGCGTGAACATGGAAAAACTTCAGGCGAACGTGGGCGTGCGGATAGATGAACTCCCGGGTAATCCAGGGCCAGGCTTGCTCGACGACGATGCCCAGTTCTTCCTGCAGTTCGCGATCAAGCGCTTCACGGACGCTTTCGCCGGCTTCAACCTTGCCGCCGGGGAATTCCCAGTAACCAGCATAGGCCTTGCCCGGCGGGCGTTGCGCCAGCAAAAATTCCGGACCGTGGTCGCCTTCGCGGAAAATGACGCCAGCCGCAACATCGGTGATGGCGGTCATTTGCGCTTTTTCGATTTGGCGGGCATCTTGCGCCCCCCCGACCAATCCTTGGCGAACTGCCAGGCAACGCGGCCACTGCGTGAGCCGCGCATTAGTGCCCAGTTGAGCGCATCGCGTTCGGCGCGGGCGACCTCATGCCGGTCGCAGCCGAAATGCGTGAGCCAGTGACCGACGATGTCGAGGTAGGCATCCTGATCGAAGGGGTAGAACGATAACCACAGACCGAAGCGTTCGGAGAGCGAAATTTTTTCTTCGATGGCCTCGCCGGGATGGATTTCGTCGCCGACACGATGGGTTTCGAGGTTTTCTTCGAAATATTCCGGCATCAGGTGGCGACGGTTGGAGGTGGCGTAGATCAGCACGTTTTCCGGCGCGGCAGTCAAGGATCCGTCCAAGACGACCTTCAGGGCCTTGTACGTGGCATCGCCCGCATCGAACGAGAGATCGTCGCAGAAAACGATAAAGCGTTCCGGGCGATCCTCGAGAAGCTCGACGATGATCGGCAGGTCGACGAGGTCACCTTTTTCGACCTCGATCACGCGCAATCCCTGGCAAGCATATTCGTTGAGCAATGCCTTGATCAGTGAGGATTTGCCCGAACCGCGTGCGCCGGTGAGCAACACGTTGTTGGCAGGGCGCCCGGCGACGAACTGGCGGGTGTTGGCATCGATGCGTGCCTTCTGTTCATCGATGTCCTGCAGGTCGCTGAGACGAATGTCCGACGGCTTGCGCACCGGGTGAAGATAGCCGGCGTTGGCCTGTTTGCGCCAGCGAAAGGCACAGGCGCTGTTCCAGTCAGGGGCCGCGGAAGCTGGGGGGAGCAACGGTTCCAGGCGGTCGAGCAATTGCTCGGCGCGGGCCAGGAAACGGGCGAGAATCAGGTCGTCGGGGCGGGGTGGGGTGGGCATGGTAGCGCTATACTTCACGGCTTGGAAAATCAAATACTCTAGCAAATCACGGCCGGAAACCCAAACCCTATGATGAAATTGTATGCCATTGTTTTTGCGGTGCTGCTGACCGCTTGTGCCTCCAGACCCGCGCCGACGGCGTTGACCTGTCCCGCCTGTCCGGTCTGTCCAGCACCGGCGACGTGCCCCGTCATTTCGCCAGCGCAGCCATCACCCCCGCCGGCCAAACCGATGCAGGCGGCGGACTGGCGCGATCTGCCGGGGTGGCAGGACGATGATCTGACTTTGGTATGGGCTGGCTTCCTTCAGTCGTGTCGGGCGCTGGCCAGTCGGCCGCAGTGGATGTTGTGGCGAGCGACCTGCGAAGAGGCGAAGTCCCTGGTTTCTCCTGACAATGCCACGCTGCATCGTTTCTTCGAGGCGCGTTTGCAGCCCTATCTGCTGACCAATCCGGATGGCACGACAAACGGGCTGGTGACGGGGTACTACGAGCCTCTGTTGAATGGCTCGCGCAAGCGAACCGCCAAATTTGCGCAGCCACTGCTCGGTGTGCCGAATGACTTGCTGACCATTGATCTGTCGGATGTCCTGCCCGAACTCAAGAACATGCGTTTGCGCGGCCGCCTGCAAGGCAACAAGGTGGTGCCGTACTATGCTCGCGCCGACATCGTCAGCCGCGAGAAGGATTATGCCGATCGCGTCCTGTTATGGGTCGATGACGCGGTAGAGTTGTTCTTCCTGCAAATTCAGGGTTCTGGCCGGGTCAAGCTGCCCGACGGCAGTCAGGTGCGGGTGAATTACGCCGACCAGAACGGGCATCCGTACCGTTCGCTCGGGCGGGAACTGATTGATCGCGGCGAACTGACGCTGGAGCAGGCGTCGATGCAGGGCATCCAGGCATGGGCACGGGTTAATCCGGCCAAGCTCAACGACATGCTCAATACGAATCCGAGCTATGTGTTCTTCCGCGAGGTGGCGACAAAAGGCGACGAGGGACCGCAGGGCGCGTTGGGTGTGCCGCTGACGGCAGAGCGAAGCATTGCCGTCGATCCGCGCCATGTCCCGTTGGGCGCGCCGGTCTTTCTGGCGACGACGCGCCCGAACGCCAATGAGCCGTTGCGCCGGCTGATGCTTGCCCAGGATACCGGCGGCGCGATCCGTGGTGTCGTGCGCGCTGATTTCTTTTGGGGGTTCGGTGCCGAAGCGGGGGCGCGGGCGGGCCGCATGCGCCAATCCGGGCAAATGTGGGTGCTCTTGCCGCCGGGTGTCGCGCCCAAGGGGGAATGACCGCGCCTGAAGCGCCACGATGGTGACACAGTCGGCCTTAATGCACTTTGTTGGTGCTGTTGGTCGGCTGCTGTTTTATTAACTGTCTGAATTGATGGTGTTTTTGTTTTTGGAATGAATATTGCGTGCTGACTCCGACGCTTTTTTTCGGAGGAAGCATGGAAGCAGTCAAAACAGGTAGTGACGTACTCTTCATCCTGCTCGGCGGCATCATGGTGCTGGCCATGCATTCGGGTTTCGCCTTTCTCGAGTTGGGAACGGTGCGTAAAAAAAATCAGGTCAACGCCTTGGTGAAGATCCTGGTCGACTTCTCGGTGTCGACCATCGCGTATTTCTTCGTTGGCTTTTCCGTGGCCTACGGGGTGAATTTCTTTTCCGGGGCTGACGTGCTGATGCAGCAGAACGGGTTTGAGCTGACTCGATTTTTCTTTCTGCTGACCTTTGCCGCGGCGATTCCCGCAATCATCTCCGGTGGCGTGGCGGAACGGGCGAAGTTCAATCCACAACTGCTAGCGACCTTTGCCATCGTCGGTTTCATCTACCCCTTTTTCGAAGGCATCGCCTGGAACCAGGCCTTCGGTATCCAGACTTGGCTCAAGGGGGCTTTTGGTGAAGAGTTCCACGATTTTGCCGGTTCCGTCGTGGTGCACGCCATGGGCGGCTGGCTGGCGCTGCCGGCGGTCATTCTCCTGGGCGCGCGGGCTGGCCGTTATGCCAAGAACGGCGCCATCGCCGCGCACCCGCCGTCATCGATTCCCTTTCTCGCGCTCGGCGCGTGGATTCTCACCGTCGGCTGGTTCGGCTTCAACGTCATGAGCGCGCAGACGCTCGACAAGATTTCCGGCCTCGTTGCCCTGAACTCGCTGATGGCCATGGTGGGCGGAACGCTGATGGCGCTGCTACTGGGCAAGAACGACCCCGGCTTCGTGCATAACGGCCCGCTGGCCGGTCTGGTTGCCGTGTGTGCCGGCTCAGACGTGATGCATCCGATCGGCGCGTTGGCTGTCGGTGGCGTGGCGGGAGCGTTGTTCGTCGTCATGTTCACGCTGACGCAAAACCGCTGGCGGATCGACGACGTGTTGGGGGTCTGGCCGCTTCACGGTCTCTGTGGTGCCTGGGGTGGAATCGCCGCCGGCATTTTCGGCCAGAAGGCCTTGGGTGGCGCCGGCGGGGTCGCTTTCATGCCGCAGTTGCTCATGACAGGTTTGGCCATTGGCATCGCCCTGGTCGGGAGTTTTATCGTGTACGGGCTGCTGAAGGCTGCCATGGGTCTGCGGCTCGACCGCGAAGAAGAATTTAACGGCGCCGACCTCTCAATTCACCGAATCACCGCAACCCCGGAGCGGGAGCCGAACTGGTAGTG
>CAYUYI010000035.1:10110-11414 GCA_964448995.1 uncultured Propionivibrio sp.
AAAATAGAGGCTGGGAAAATCACCCAGCCTCTTTGCATTTGTGCCGGCTATTCGGTGCTGCCATTTACAACATCATCTCAGCCGGTCCGCTATTGGGTGGACATCGGCCTTGCGTCGCAATCCGTCGATGTCTCGTTTCGGCGGCGCGCCGAACAAGCGGGTGTATTCACGGCTGAATTGGGACGGACTTTCGTAGCCAACCTCAAACGCCGCGTTCGCCGCATCCGAATCCTCGTTGAGCATCAACCGGCGCGCTTCATTCAATCGCAGCCATTTTTGGTACTGCAAAGGGCTCATGGCCGTGAGTTGGCGGAAATGTTGGTGCAGGCTTGAGGTGCTCATCTGCACCTGAGCCGCCAAGTCTTCAATCCGCAGCGTTTGAGCGTAATTCATCTTAAGCCAGTCGATCGCCTTGGCCACCCGATGACCCTGGCTACCTACAGCCGAAATTTGCCATAACCTTGCTGCTTGGTCGCTCATCAGCAGCCGATAGTGGATTTCCCTTTGGATTAACGGTGCGAGCACGGGAATTGCCGAGGGTTCATCGAGCAAATCCACAAGCCGTTTGATGGGATCGAGCAAGGCAGACGTAACGGTGCCCAGACCGATACCGATGCCCCGGTCGGTCGAACGCTCTGTCGGCAACGGCAACCCGCCCTGTGCGATGAGTTCGGCGACGATGCGCAGATCGAGCTTCAACACCAACCCCAGGCATGGTACCTCCGGGCTAGCCGTTACCACTTGTGAATTGGCCGGAATATCCAGCGAAGTTATCAGGAAGCGGTCGATGTTGTAGGGAAACGCTTCGCCCCCAACCAGCATTTGCTTTTCGCCCTGAACCACCAAAACGATGCTGGTCTCCACCAGACATATAGTTGGAGGCATGGGGGCTTCGCGGCGAAACAATCCGAGATTGGCGATCGGCGTCGGCCAATCGGTCTTCCCGATCGTCCATCGCCCGATGGCATCAATCATTGCCCCGCGCATTGCGTCGAGCATTCCATCACCGGTGCCTTCAATTCCTTTCTGAGTGGGCATATCGCCTCCCATAACAGTTCCTGTCGAAAGAATATCCGCTCAAAACGGCAACGCCAACAGAGAATCGCGACTCTCGGAGGATCAGGCAATAAATCTGGCGGATTTGTATATCGACAGAAGGCTTTGATGGCGAAAAATACATCCCGTCGAGCAACTGACCTCTTTGAGACAAAGGAAAACACCATGGAAAACTTCACTTTCTTCAATCCGACCCGAATCGAATTCGGCACTGGCAAGGAACAGACGATCGGCCAGCACCTCGCCGC
>CAYUYI010000035.1:11514-12829 GCA_964448995.1 uncultured Propionivibrio sp.
GCTACGACGGCGATGTGTGGGATCTGTTCATCGGCAAGGCAAAGATCGAATCGGCGCTTCCCGTGTTCTCCATTCTGACGCTGGCCGCGACCGGCAGCGAAATGAATCCGGCGCAGTGGTCACCAACGACGTGACCCACGAAAAATTCTTCATCTCCGATGTCGTGCTGTTTCCCAAGGTGTCCATCGTCAATCCAGCACTCATGCAGGGCGTTTCGCGTGACTATCTGGTGTATTCCGCGTCCGATGTCATTGCGCATCTGATCGAAGCCTATTTCACGGCGACAGTGCATCCGAAGCTGCAATCGCGGCTGGTCGAATCGCTCGTCAACACCGTTATCGAAACCACCGAAGCACTGCTGGCGAATCCGGCCGACTACGATGCGCGAGGGGAATTCGCCTGGGCGGCTACGCTGGCCTTGAACGGGGTGGCTTATTCAGGCACCGCCGGCTTCGGTTATCCCAACCACGCCATCGAACACTCGCTCTCGGCACTTTTCAACGTGCCGCATGGCGCGGGGCTGTCGGTGATCGTGCCGGCCTGGATGAAGTGGTATCACGATCGTAATCCCGACCAATTCACACGCTTTGCCCGGAACGTGTTCGGTGTCGAGACCGGCGAGGCAGGCATTGCCGCATTGAAAGCCTGGTACGACAAGATCGGCACGCCCACGCAGTTACCGCAGCTCGATATTCAGGCGGCTGATTTGCCGGCCATCGTCGACAACGCCCAGCACAATGTCCGCGTTTTCGGCATCGCCGAAACCTATCCCCCGGAGGCCGTGACGGCAATTCTGAGGAATGCGCTGTAGTCGTCGGGTTTTTACAAGGAACATACTCCAATGAGCACATTGCTAACTCGCAAGAAATTCATTCAAAGCGCCCTCGTTGCCGGGGCCGCATTGTTCGTCGGCGCTCCCGCCGTTCTGGCGCAGACCCGTTCAGTGTCGGATTCGTTGAATCTGACCCGGGAATGGGACAAGACTTTCCCGCAAAGCGTGAAGGTCGACCACCTGAAGGTGACGTTCAAGAATCGCTACGGAATCACGCTAGCCGCCGATTTGTATCTACCAAAGAACCGCGGCAATCAGCGACTCGCCGCACTGGCCGTAGGCGGCCCTTTCGGTGCCGTGAAGGAGCAATCATCGGGGCTGTATGCCCAGACTATGGCAGAACGCGGTTTCGTAACACTGGCTTTCGATCCGTCCTACACCGGTGAAAGCGGCGGCGAGCCGCGCAATGTCGCCTCGCCAGACATCAACACCGAGGATTTCAGCGCCGCCATCGATTTTCTGGGTCTGCAAGCTAACGTGGAC
>CAYUYI010000036.1:0-12717 GCA_964448995.1 uncultured Propionivibrio sp.
AGTGGCGACCGCTCCGCGCTAGCGTCACCCCCCAGTAGAACAAGGCTCCGAGCACGACGAGAAACAGGCACAGGATGACGTAAGCCGTACCACTGACCAGCATGACCTTGAGACGAAACGCCCCCGGGTGTTGCTTTGAATCGGCTTCCAGGCGGTCCACCAGGAATTGATAGCGCTTGTCGTCCATACCTCGCCTTCTCGCCGCACCGTGGCGCCCGGCCACGCCTGATTTGGATAAAAACTCAATACAATTGGCATTGTTGCACAAGCCGCCGCCGGGAAGACACCAAAGCACATCGATACAGCAGCAATCTCGAACACGAAGCCATCCGCTCCGTGCCGGCGTCTTAACGGCGCTCAGGGCTGGGACGCATCGAAATCCTCCCACAGCCCATCGAGCGCGGCGACCGCCTTGACGAACAAAGCGAACTTGCGGTCGTAAACCGGTTTTTTCTCGATATCCGGCAACAGACGATCCCTGACACGTACCATCTGGCGGGCCGCCGCAGACAGGTCGGAAAAATATCCAGCCGCAACCGCCGCCGCCATCGCACAACCGAGCGCACCCAGTTCGCGGGCGTCGATAATTTCCACCGGCAAGCCCAGCACATCGGCAAACATCTGCGCCCAGGTATGATTGTTGGCCGCCCCGCCGGCCAGCCGGACGGCCTCCGGGCGATCGCGGTTGGCGAGCAAGCGCTCGACATGCACGCGATGCGAGAACACGATGCCTTCGAGCACGGCGCGAATGATCTGCGCCCGGGTATGCGTGTTTTCCAGACCGATAAAACACGCCCTGGCTTGCGGGTTGTCGTTCGAGCCGTAGAGGAAGGGCAAGAAGAGGAGTGCCTGCGCGTCGCAGCGTACCGACGCCGCCATTTCTTCGGCCAAGGCATGCAGGCTGATGCCGCGGGCTTCGGCCTCGCGTTGTTCGCTGTCGAGAAAAAGTTCGCAGAACCAGTCGTTATTGCTGGCCGAGGTTGGACTCGATTCCTCGATCAGGTAGTAGCCCGGCAGGCAGAACAGCGAATTCATCTTGACCGATCGGTTCAGCACCGGCTGCCGCGAAACGTACTCGTTGATCCCCCAGGTGCCCGCAATGACGCACAAATTGCGCTCATCGGTCACATCCATCGCCACGGCACAGGCATCGATATCGAACATGCCGCCGGCCACTGGTGTACCGGCGCGCAAGCCGGTCAGTTTTGCCACCTCAGCCGTCACCTGACCGCAAAGATCGGTTGCCCCGCGCAGCGGTGGCAGCTTGTCGGCCATGTCCGCCACGCCAAACGCCTGCATGACCTCGCGATCAAAAGTTCCGTTGGTCAGATTCATCAGGCTCGAGCCGGAATAATCGGTCACTTCGGCGAACGCTTCACCGGTCAGGCGGAAACGGATGTAATCCTTGACGGCGAAGACCCACTGCACGCGCTCAAGCACCTCGGGCCGATGATCCTGCAACCAGCGCCAGAGGGCGACCGGCTGGCAGGCCAGCGGCGTCTGCAAGGTGCGGGCAAAGACTTTTTCCGCCGTGCCGTCCTGCGCCCATTGCGCGGGATAGCGCCAGGCACGGCCGTCGGTCGAGACGATCCCGTGATAGGCCGGCGCACCGTCCTTCCCCCACAGATACAGCCCCTTCCCGTGCCCGGTACAGGCAATACCGGCGATCTGCGCTGCTGAGAGCCCGGAAGCGCTCAGCGCCTCGCGGATCACGTCGACGTTGGCTTGCCACAGCGCCTCCATATCGCGTTCGGTCGCGCCGGCAAATGGCCGCAGCACGGGGACTCTGGCCGAGGCGGCTGCGATGTCCTTGCCCTGCGCGTCAAAAATCACCGCCTTGGTGACGCTACCGCCATTATCGATACCGAGGAAAAAAGAGGTCACGATGGACTCCGAAATACGCCTTGCAGAATCTTATCAAGCACCGCACACCGTCGCACGAGACACGTAACAATATCCTTGCGCGCCGTCGCGTTGCGTTTCATCGCAAAAACTCAACCATTCGTTTCTTCGGGCACAATGGCGCCTTTAACCCAGACGACCGTTTTCGATGTCCGACTCTTTTCTCCTCCAGGATCTCGCTGCCCAACTCGCCGCACTTGACCAGGATGGCCTGCGCCGCACGCGCCGCACGCTGGCCTCGCCTTGCGGTCCGAGCGCGACTGTCGACGGCCGTGAGCTGATCAGTTTTTGCAGCAACGATTATCTCGGCCTGGCCAACGATCCGGCATTGATCGAGGCCGCCTGCGCAGGCGCGAAGAGGTGGGGCGTCGGTAGCGGCGCCTCGCATCTGGTCAGCGGTCACCTGGCACCCCACGAAGCGCTGGAGCAGCGACTGGCGGCGTTCACCGGGTTCGAGCGCGCGCTGCTTTTTTCGACTGGGTACATGGCCAATCTCGGCATCGTCCCGGCGCTCGTCGGGCGTGGCGATGCGGTCTTTGCCGACAAGCTCAATCACGCCTCGCTGATCGACGCGGCGCAACTGGCCAAGACACAGGGGGCCGACAGCCAACGGTATGCGCACGGCGACCTGGCCGCGCTCGAACGGCTGCTCGCGGCAAGCACGGCCAAGCGAAAGCTGATTCTGACCGATGCGGTCTTCAGCATGGACGGTGACCTCGCCCCGCTGGACGGCCTGTTGGCACTGGCCGAACGTTTCGATGCCTGGCTGGTCGTCGATGACGCTCATGGCTTCGGCGTGCTCGGACCGCAAGGCCGCGGCTGCCTCGCGCACTTCGGCCTGCCGGCCGATCCGCGCCTCGTGTACATGGGAACGCTCGGCAAGGCCGCCGGCGCCTCGGGGGCTTTCGTTGCAGCGTCGGCAACGGTCATTGAGTGGTTGATCAGCCGCGCCCGTACCTACATCTTTACCACGGGGTCGAGCCCGATCATGGCCAACGCCCTGCTCGCCAGCCTCGACCTGATCGAGCAGGGCGACGGCCGGCGCGCTCATTTGCAAGCGTTGATCGCGCAACTCGCCGACGGACTCGCCGGCACGCGCTGGCAGCTGATGCCGTCGCCGACGGCGATCCAGCCGATCATTGTCGGCGAGAACCACGAAGCGCTGCGCCTATCGCACGCGTTGTTCGAACGCGGCCTGTGGGTACCGGCCATCCGGCCACCCACCGTACCGAAAGGGACAGCGCGCCTGCGCGTATCGCTCTCCGCGGCGCACAGCGCGGCACAGGTCGCCGCGCTCATCGATGCGCTGCGGGTCTTGGCATGATGCAGCCGCTTGATTCGCCCTCACTGGCGTTGATCCACGGCTGGGGACTGGGCCGTGCCGCCTGGCAACCGATTGTGACGGCCGTATCGGCCTGCTGCAACGTGCATCACGTCGACCTGCCCGGTTATGGGGACGCTGCCCCCGATCTGTGCAGTTTCGAGGACACGGCCCGGCGCATCGTCGACAGTCTTCCCGCCGGAACGATTCTCTGCGGCTGGTCGCTCGGCGCTCTGCTCGCCCTCGAGATGGCCAGCCAGCAACCCAAACGCATCGGCGGGCTGGTGCTGGTTGGCGCCAGCCCCAGTTTCGTCCAGCACGACGATTGGTCTCATGCACAATCGCCAACGTTACTCGACGGGTTCGCTGCCGCCGTTCGCAATCACCCGGCCCAAACCCTGCAGCGTTTCGTCGCCCTGCTCAACCAAGGCGATACGCGGGCACGCGCCAACACCCGCGCACAGCAGCAAGCACTGGCCGCGAGTCCGACCCCTGACACCGACAGTCTGATTCAGGGACTCGACTGGCTGCGGAAAACCGAATTGCGCCAGAAGGTCGCAACGATTACGATTCCGACCCTGCTGATTCATGGCGAAAGCGATCCGCTGATGCCCCTGTCTGCCGCGCGCTGGCTGGCCGACCACCTGCCGCAGGCGCGGCTTGAGGTGTTCCATGGGGCCGCGCACGCGCCATTTCTCAATTCACCCGAGCGTTTCGCCGAACTGCTGATCGAGTATTGCCATGCTACCCCCGCCCATCAAGCAACGCGTCCGTGAATCCTTCGACCGCGCGGCCACCACTTATGACGGCGCTGCCATTCTGCAGCGGCGGGTCTGCGACCGCTTGCTCGATGGACTGTCGCTGAGCGGGGCGCCGCGCTACATCATCGACGCCGGCTGCGGCACCGGTTATGGTGCGCGGAACCTGCGGCGACGCTGGCCCGATGCCCACCTCACCGGCGTTGACTTCGCCCCGGCGATGCTTGAACTGGCACGCCGGGAAACGGACGCCAGCTTTGCTGCCGACATCGAGCACCTGCCCTGCCCGACCGCGCAGTTCAATCTCTGGTGGTCCAGCCTGAGCATCCAGTGGTGCGATCCACTGACGGTCTTTGCCGAAGCCTTCCGCGTCTTGCAACCGGGCGGCACGCTCGCCGTCAGCACGCTGGGGCCGGAAACGTTCCACGAGTTGCGTACCGCTTTTTCAGGCATCGATACGCATCGCCATACACTGGCCTTCGACACGCCGGAAACGGTTGGTCAGGCGCTCGAACAGGCGGGGTTCAGCCACCTCGAAATCCGGCGCGAACATCACGCCATCCACTACCCGGACCTCAAGACCCTGCTGCGCGCGGTCAAGGCCATCGGCGCCCACAACGTCGGCGAAGGTGGGCGCAGCGGCATGATGGGCCGTGCCGCCTGGCAACACGTCGAAGCCGCCTACGAACGTTTCCGCACCGCCGACGGTTTGCCGGCGAGCTACGACGTCATCCTCGCTTACGCCACCAAATGAATACCACCCGCTCCTCTGCCTGGTTCATTACCGGCACCGATACCGAAGTCGGCAAGACGTTTTCCACCTGTGCGCTGCTGCATGTGCTGAAAAACAGCGGGATTGCGGCGCTCGGCATGAAACCGATCGCCGCCGGCACCGATGCCGCGGGGAAGAATGACGACGTCGAGGCACTGATCGCCGCTTCGGGCATCCGCGCCCCGCGCGAACTCGTCAATCCCTACCTGTTTGCGCCGCCGATCGCGCCACATATCGCGGCGCAGGAGGCGGGGCGCCGCATCGACATCGACCACATTGTCAGCGCCTTTCAGCACCTGCAGCAGCTCGCAGACTGCGTGCTGGTCGAAGGCGTCGGCGGATTCTGCGTGCCGTTGGACGATCGCACCGACACCGCCGATCTGGCCCGACACCTCGCCCTGCCGGTCATTCTGGTCGTCGGCATGCGGCTGGGCTGCATCAACCACGCACTGCTCACCCAGCAGGCGATCACCGCCTCGGGGTTGCGGCTGGCCGGCTGGATCGCCAACCGCATCGATCCGGCGATGTCACGCTTCGAGGAAAATCTGGCCGCACTGCAAGCGCGCATGACAGCGCCGCTGCTCGGCATCATCCCGTCGAACAGCACGCCGGCGGAAGCGGCGACGCGAATCCGGCTACCGGAATAAAACCGGATTACCGGTCGGCGGCGAGCGCCGCCACCAGCGCTCTGGCGGCGACGATGACCTGGCGGCTCAGTGCCTCGGCCCCCTCCAGACAACCACCCGCCGCCTGCTGTTCAAGCTGCTGCGCCAATGCCCGTCCCGTCTCGCAGGAAAACGTTGCCAGCACACTCTTGAGCGTATGCGCTTCGCGCCGCAACGTCGCCGCATCCCGCACCGCCAGCGCCGTTTCCAGCCCCCGGCAATAGGCATCGCATTCGGCAATGAACATGTCTGCCATTTCGGCGAACAGCGATACATCGCCATCCAGCCGCGCAACAGCTTCGGCCCGGTTGTAAATTGGCGTCTCATCGGCTGGCATTCGGCAACTCCATTGAACGTAAATCCGTTGCCGAGTATAGCAAAGCGCGGATTGGACACTCCCGCGCTTTGCCGCCATAATCCGCCAACCATTCCGCTGTCAGACCCACGCGATGAAATTCCTGTTCGACCTGTTTCCCGTCATCCTGTTTTTTGCGGCCTTCAAGTTTTTCGGCATCTTTGTCGCCACCGGTGTCGCCATTGCCGCGACCTTCGCGCAGATCGCCTGGGTATGGTTCCGTCGTCGCAAGATCGACGGCATGCTCTGGGCCAGTCTTGCGATCATCACCGTATTCGGCGGTCTGACGCTGGTGTTGCATGACGAAACATTCATCAAGTGGAAGCCAACCATCCTGTACTGGACCCTGGCGCTCGGTCTGGCCGGCAGCAGCCTGTTCTTCGGTAAAAACCTGATCCGGGCACTTCTTGGCGACCAGGTCACGCTCCCGGAAGACGTGTGGCGCAAGCTCAACTGGTCCTGGATCGGATTCTTCACCTTCATGGGGTTTGCCAATCTGGCGGTGGCCTTCCTGATGGGTTTCTCGACGGACACGTGGGTCAACTTCAAGCTGTTCGGCGGCATGGGCCTGATGCTGGTGTTCGCGCTGGCGCAGGGGCTGCTGCTGTCAAAATACATCGACGAGGAGAACAAGTGATGCTCTATGCCATCATCGGAGAAGACCGCGCCGACTCGCTGAGCGCGCGCCTGGCCACCCGCCCGGCACATCTGGAACGCTTGCAGGCACTGCAGAACGAAGGCCGGCTGCTTCTCGCCGGCCCCTGCCCGGCCATCGATTCGCCGGACCCCGGCCCCGCCGGCTTTACCGGCAGCCTGATCGTTGCCGAATTCGCATCGCTGGAAGCCGCCAAGATCTGGGCCGATGCCGACCCGTACGTTGCCGCCGGGGTTTATGCCAAAGTCACGATCAAACCGTTCAAGAAAGCCTTTCCGGCATGACACCTCCCCTCGATGTCGAGGCGCTGCTGCGCGAACGTCTGGCCTCGCTGGCACCGCTTGCCATCGAGATCATCGACGACTCCGCGTTGCACGCCGGCCACGCCGGTGCCGGCCAGGGCGGCCATTATCGCCTGCGGATCGTTGCCGACGCGTTTTCCGGGAAATCCACCGTCGCCCGCCACCGCCTCGTTTATGCCGCACTCGGCGAACTGATGCGTAGTAGAATTCATGCGCTGAGCATCAAGGCGCTCGCACCAGAAGAGAAATGATGACAAATCAGGCATTCCTCTCCCGTTGCAGCCTTCCGTAAGAACAACTATCCTGATTGTTTTACAACCACTTACCCCAGACCAAAGGAACACTTCAAATGCATAAATTTTCGAAACATGCGACTGCCCTGCTCGTCGGCACGATGATGTCGGCGTCCATTCTGGCCGCAGGCAACACCTTCGTCACCGTCAACGGCACCGCCGTTTCGCAAAACTTTGCCGATATCTTCATTGCCGAACAGAAGTCACAGGGCGCGCCGGACTCGCCCGAAATGAAGAACGCTGTGCGTGAAGAACTGATCCGCCGCGAACTGCTGCTGCAGGAAGCCAAGAAGGCCGGCATCGACAAAAAGACCGATGTCGCCGCCCAGGCAGAAGCCATGCGCCAGTCAGTGATTATTCGTGCTTATGTCCAGAGTTACACCCAGAAGAATCCGATCAGCGACGCCCAACTGAAGTCGCAGTATGACGCCATCAAGGCTCAACTCGGCAGTACCGAGTACAAGGCAGGACACATTCTGGTCAAGGAAGAGGCGGATGCCAAAGCGATCATCGAAAACCTGAAAAAGGGCGCCAAGTTCGATGAGTTGGCCAAGCAATCGATCGACCCCGGTTCCAAGGATAACGGCGGCGAACTGGGCTGGTCCAGTGCCGGCAACTTCGTCAAACCGTTTGCCGATGCCCTCACCAGCCTGAGCAAGGGCAAGTTCACCGAAACGCCGGTCAAAACCGAATTCGGCTACCACGTCATCAAGCTTGACGACAGCCGTCCGCTGGCTGTTCCATCGTTCGACGAGATCAAGCCGCGCCTGTTGCAACAGGCCCAATCGCAACAAATCGGCAAGATGGTCGAGGAACTGCGCGCCAAAGCCAAGATTCAGTAAATAGGGCTTCAGCTTCATCAAACACCGGGAAGGCCGTCAGGCGTTCCCGGTGTTTTTTGTTCACTGACTGGCCCCGCGATTGCAGGCGAAAATTGCCGCCGGCTAGACGACAAACGCCGTCCGGCACACGCCGTCCATCTCGCAATACCGACAGACACTGTCCGCCCCGTGCGCGGGCAGCGACGCGCCGGCCTGCATCGCGTCAATGGCAGCAACGAGGCGTCGCCCTTGCGCCCTTGCGAGCGCCATCAACGGAGCATCCGGAGTTCCGCTCGCCACCGCGACGAGATCTTCGTCATCGAGTGCGACATAGGCGGCCTCGGCCGCATCGCCGTGCATCAGCGCGTAGGCCGGCAACTGCACGTCTTCGCCGAGGCGCTCACGGATCGCCTTGGCTGTCTGCGTCTTGTAGTCGAGTAGCGCCGTATCGCCGGATTCCCCATTCCGGCGCGTATCGATACGATCAATGCGCCCATAGAGCTCGATTCGTCCTCCATCGGCCAACGGCAAGGCACAACTCAACTTGGTTTCAGCCCGTGCCCAACGCCAACCTGCCATCTCTCGCTCGCGCTGCCAGTCCAGATAGGCCACCAATCGTTTCTCCCAGCGCAAGCGCCAGCCGGTAGCCAGAAAATTCTCGGCGATCGCTGGTGCGAACGCTTCCTCGACACAGCGCTGCAAGGCATGCAGCGCCTCCTCTTCCGACAGCGCCGAAACGAGCGGATGCGCCACATGAAAGCGTTCGAGTACGCGATGCACGAGTTCGCCGTAGTCGCTCTTTTCCAGGTCTTCACTGACTTCGTCCATCTCGCCGAGACGCAGCACGTGCCGGGCGAAGAAGCGATAGGGACAGGCAACGAGACTGCCGTAGCCGCTCACCGAAATTTGCTTCGGAATCCGTCCCGGCGGCGCTGACGGCATCGCACGCCGTGTCGGCGAGGGCTCGGTCAGAGGATCGCAAGCCACTTCGGCGGGCGCCAACAACGGCGCGCGTTTCAGGGCATCGCCCCAAGCCAGTTCATGCAGCGTCGAGAGCAGCAGGAATTCGGGCGCCAGCAGGTTGGCTTCCCCGTTTTGTTCCGACTGCCAGGTCACCGTCACCCGCGGCACCGTCGCCAGCAACAACTCTAGATCCCGCCGCAACTCGCGTTCGCGGTCGGCGTGCGTACGCAAGCCGAGTTCCTGGCGCACCGATTGGTTGAAGAATTCATTCCCTGCCACCGGCGAAAGCTGACGCGCATCACCTCCGATCAGTAGTGCCGCCTCGAAACGACGCAGACAGACGGCGTTAAGCGGCGTCACGACAATCGGACTGGCAATGCTCGCATCGCGGAAACTCGAGGCCTCGAACTCCCGGCCCAGCCAATCACGCCATTCACCAAAGGCGAAGGTCGCGTCGCTGCCGTCGAGTTCTTCGGCGCGTTGTTTGAGCAATTCAAGCAGCGCCTGTCCGGCGACATCCTCGGCCAAAGCGGGCAACGCCCCCAGGATCTCCAGCGCCTTGCGCAAGCGGGATATCCAGCGTGCGAGCGGCGCGGGCCTGGCGTCGAGCAGCGCATTGGCTGCGTCGAACCCGTCGAGCATGGTGAGCGCCGGCAGCTTGTTGTCGGCCACGGCCGCCAGCAGCGCACGCCGAACACGCGGCAGCCCTGCCTTGACCGAGGCGCCTCGAATCGCCACCTCCAGCACCGATACGGCTGCCTTGCGCTCGGCCTCGGCCATGTCGGAAAAAACGAATGGCGATTTGCACAGATCGAGCAGGTCGCGGTGGTAGGCATTACCGGCAACCATCTCGAGCAGGGCATCAATCATCGCGGCCGCCCGCGAGGTGGAGAGCAGCCAACCCGTTTCGTCGCTGACCAGCACGCTCTCGCGTTCGAGCAGCGCCCGCACGCGGCGTGCCGTCAGGCGGTCCTGGGCAATCAACGCCACACGCCGCAGCCCGGCTTGCAGCCACTCACCAACCTGCGCGACCGCCGCCTGAGCCTCCAGTTCGCGCCCGGACGTCGGCACCAGCGCCACACGTCCGGTCAGCGGACTCAGCGGACAGCCCTGTGCCAGCACCGCGGCCCGTTCGAACAGCGGCACCTCGGGCGATCCTGACCAGGCAGCGGCCAGCGTCGCCAACAGCGGTGTCGTGGCCACTTCACGCGGCAAAGGATGTACCACCAGAACCGGTTGCACTTCGGCATAGCGCCGCAGAAAATCGCGCTCCGCCGTATCGAGCGACTCGTCCGGCACAGCATCGAGCAACACGACCAGCGGCCGTTCCGCACGCTGCGCAAGCGCTGCCAGTTGCAGGCGGTAAACCGCCGCCGCATCAGGCGCCCCGGAAGCGGTCAGCGCTCGCCACAACTCGTGCACGACACGCGCTTCAAAGGCGAGCGGCCTGGAGGCACGCAAGGCATAGGCATTTTCGAGTTGCGCCGCCAGTACCGCCTCGTCTTCCGGTAGTTGCACCGAGGCTGCGCTCAACTCGTCGAACAAGGCCGCCATTTCCGTGGCAATGCCCCACAGCGCCGTATCGTCGAACCATTTTCTGCTACGCAGGGCCTCGTGCAACAGCACCAGACGACGGCTTTCCGGCAACGATTCGGCTGGAGTACCCACCGACTGTGCCCAAAGCCGGAGTGTATCGAACCGGGGCAGCAAGAGTGGTTTCGGCGCGCCCCGTGCCAGTGCGGCACGCAGTTCGGCAGCCATCGGCAGAGCGGGCACCAACACCTGCAAATGCGACAGATCGCCACCGGCAACGGCTTCCGGGTTGGCTTCATCAAGCAGATGTCTGGCCAGGTCATCGAAGAATGATTCGCCTGGCAACAGGCCAACAACCTTCATCGTTCGAGTTTATCCAGCTTGCCTGACTTGCCATTCCATTCATCAGCATCTGGCAGTGGTTCGCGCCGCGCGGTGATCGATGGCCAGACCCGGGCCAGCTCAGCGTTCAACCCGATGAAATGCAATTGCGTGGCCGGCACGTCATCCTCGGCGAGAATCGCATTGGCCGGACATTCGGCGACACATAACGTGCAGTCGATGCATTCCTCCGGATCGATCACCAGAAAATTCGGTCCTTCGTGGAAACAATCAACAGGGCATACATCGACGCAGTCGGTGTATTTGCACTTGATGCAGTTTTCAGTAACAACGTAAGCCATGGAACCAGTCCTTCAGTACGGCAGAGATCAACTATAGCCGATTTGACACGCCGCCAAACGGATCGTTCGCGCCCTGCCAGCGACAACAATCCTGATTGAATATTTCCTTCTGCAGCGGGTTGTCGACGCAAATCCGAAAAGCGGCCGATCTTCTCCGTTAGCATAGTCACCCGCGCGATTTGCTTCCCATGCCTGCCGTTTTTCGTTAGCATTGTTTCAGGCACCGCCCCGGAACTTTCGCCGGGCGCCCCTTTCCAAGACAAATTGCATTTCCCCCAAGAGGTTATTTCCCATGAGCGAACATATCCATTACGTCACCGATGATTCGTTTGCCGCCGAAGTGCTGCAAGCGCAGGAACCCGTCCTGCTGGATTTCTGGGCCGAGTGGTGCGGCCCCTGCAAGATGCTGTCCCCGATCCTCGACGAAGTCGCCGCAGAATATGCCGGTCGCTTGAGAGTCGCCAAGATCAACATCGACGACAACCAGAATACGCCGTCCAGCTTCGGCGTACGGGGCATCCCGACGCTGATGATCTTCAAGAATGGCAACGTCGAGGCAACAAAAGTCGGCGCGCTGTCGAAATCGCAACTGACCGCCTTCATTGACAGCAACCTGTAAAATCCGCTAATCTCCGCCCTGAAAGCTCGTTGCAGTTCCATCACAGGAATTAACAATCCTGCACGGCGCTTTCAGGAGGCTTCTCGGTTTCACTCCGCCTCCCCGTAAGTGCCGCGGCTTACCCCCGAATCCTGAAGCAAACGCACCCTGGCATGACTGCCCGGCGCATTGTGCATCATCCCTGCACCATCCCTATCTTCCCCTCGCACGCCCATGCATCTATCTGAACTCAAAGCCCTTCATGTAAGCCAGCTTCTCGACATGGCTGTTGCCAACGAGATCGAAGGCGCCAACCGCCTGCGCAAGCATGAACTGATCTTCGCGCTACTCAAGAACCAGGCCCGCAAGGGTGAAACCATCTTCGGCGACGGCACACTCGAAACACTGCCGGACGGTTTCGGCTTCCTGCGCTCCCCGGACACCTCGTATCTCGCCAGCACTGACGACATTTACGTCAGTCCCAGCCAGATCCGCCGCTTCAACCTGCACAGCGGCGACACCATCGAAGGCGAGATTCGCACGCCGAAGGATGGCGAACGCTACTTCGCGCTGGTCAAGGTTGACAAGGTCAACGGCGAATCGCCGGAAGCGTCGAAGAACAAGATCATGTTCGAGAACCTGACGCCGCTCCATCCGGAAAAGCATCTCAAGCTCGAACGCGAAATTCGCGGCGAAGAAAACATTACCAGCCGCATCGTCGACATCATTGCGCCGATCGGCAAGGGCCAACGCGGCCTGCTCGTTTCCAGCCCGAAGAGCGGCAAAACGGTGATGATGCAGCACATCGCTCACGCCATTACGTCCAACCATCCGGATGTTACCCTGATCGTTCTGCTGATCGACGAGCGCCCAGAGGAAGTGACCGAAATGACCCGTTCGGTCCGCGGCGAAGTCGTCGCCTCGACCTTCGACGAACCGGCCACACGTCACGTCCAGGTCGCCGAAATGGTCATCGAAAAGGCCAAGCGTCTGGTTGAACACAAGAAGGATGTGGTCATCCTGCTCGACTCGATCACCCGCTTGGCCCGTGCCTACAATACCGTGCAACCGGCTTCCGGCAAAGTGCTGACTGGCG
>CAYUYI010000037.1:0-2097 GCA_964448995.1 uncultured Propionivibrio sp.
TTCGGGCGGCACGACGATGTGCCAGATTCTCAATACGCTCGAAGGTTATGACCTGAAGGGAATGGGCTTCAACTCGGCGGCGACGGTGCATGTGATGGCCGAAGCCATGCGGCATGCCTTCATGGATCGCAACACGTTTCTGGGCGATCCGGCGTTCGTCAAGAATCCGCTCGACCGTCTGCTCTCCAAGGAATACGCTGCGGCGATCCGGGAAAAGATCACCGACACGGCGACGCCCTCGTCCGAGGTACAGCCCGGCAAGGCGCCGCACGAATCGACCGAGACGACCCATTACTCGATCGTCGATAAGGATGGCAATGCGGTATCGACGACCTACACGGTCAACGGCCGCTTTGGCGCCGTGGTCATTGCGCCGGGAACGGGGTTCTTCCTCAACAACGAGATGGACGATTTCACCATCAAGCAAGGCGTGAAGAACCTCTACGGCCTCGTGCAGGGGGCTACCAACGCCATTGCGCCGCAGAAGCAGCCGTTGTCGTCGATGTCGCCGACGCTGGTGACCAAGGACGGCAAGACCTTCATGGTGCTCGGTTCTCCGGGCGGTTCGCGCATCATCAGCATCACGCTGCAGACCGCGCTCAACGTCATCGACCACGGCATGGCGCCGCAGGAGGCTGTCGACGCGCCGCGCATTCATCAGCAATGGCTGCCGGACGAGGTGTATTACGAGGCGCGCGGCTTGTCGGCGGATACGCTCAAATCGCTCAAGGCCATGGGCTACAAGATGACCGAGCAGACCCCGTGGGGCGCCGCCGAGGTGATTCTCTACGGCTTGCCGGGCGCGGCCGGGGTGGCGTCCAGCTCGGGCAATGATGGCGCGGTGTCGGGCAAGGTGCGACCGGGTTTCATTTACGGGGCCAACGATCCGCGCCGGCCGGCAGGGGCTGCGCTCGGTTATTGACCGGAGGGTTGGGCATGCGGCTGTTCTTCGCCCTGTGGCCCTCGCCGGAAACGGCTGAGGCCCTCGCAGGCGTCGCGTGCGAGGAGGTACGACGCCTGGGCGGCAAAGCCACTCGGGCGGAAACGATTCACCTGACGCTGGCATTTCTTGGCGAGCAGCCGCCCGAACGCCTGCCGGAAGTCATCGCGGCGGCGCGTACGGTCCGTACCGCGCCGTTCGAACTGGTCATCGATCAACTCGGGTTGTGGCGGCACAACCGGCTGCTCTGGGCGGGTTGCCAGTCGTTGCCGGGTGACTTGACGGCGCTGGTCGGGGGCTTGCGTGTGGCTTTGCGGCAGGCGGTGATTCGTTTTGATGAGGAGCATCGCCGCTTCATGCCGCACCTGACGTTGGTGCGCAAGTTGCCGGAAGCGGCTTTCCCGCCATCGCTTCCGCCGATTTCGCCGCTCGTCTGGCGCTGCGAGCGCTTCGTGTTGGTGGAGTCGGCGCTGTCAGCTGCCGGGCCGAACTACCGTGTGCTGGCGGACTTCGCGCTCGAACGCTGAGTCATCCTGAAAACCGCGGTTCAACGATGGCGAACACGGCAGGCACAGCGGAAGTCTGAACAAATCGCTGTTTTTCGCCGTGTGCGCCGTACCCGCTGTGCTTAATCGCTTTTCCTAAGCGGTATTGCTGCGTCAACGTCCCGCGCGTTGCATGAGGATGCCGAGCCATTCGTGCAATGCCATGCTGCTGCGTGCCAGCGCATCGGCGGAAGGCAGGAACAGCGCAGCGCTCATTGGCGGCCACGGGGTGAAACCGGTCGGTGCCGCAATCACCTCCAGCCCTTGTTTTTCGAACAGCGCAATGGCGCGGGGCAGGTGCCAGGCATGACTGACCAGCGCGATGCGTGTCACCTTCGCGGCCCACAGCGTGGCCCCTGACAGGCTGGCGTTCTCAGCGGTGTCGTTCGAACGTTTTTCGGTCCAGCGGACTTTGCTGCTGAAATCCCGCTCGAGCGTTTCCTGCATGGTCTCGGCTTCCGGTCGCCCGCCGAAGGGCGCGCCGCCGCTGACAAGGATCGGCAGGCCGCTCTTTTTGTGCAGATGGGCCGCGTAGCGGATGCGTTCGAGGCTGTGCCGGCCGACGGTGTCGCCGCCGTATTCCGGCGCGCTGTAGTAGATGCCGCCGCCGAG